>SABV01000051.1 GCA_009928855.1 Erysipelotrichia bacterium
CAGGGCAGTACTGAAAGCAAATCTGGTGAAGAAAACACAGTCATTACCAGCAAAGAAAGTCTGCGCGAAGAATTCAGGCGGCAGAATACTGCCTCTTCTGAAGCTGCTTCAGCTGAAGACCAGAGTTCTGGAGACGATGCGAAAGCACTTTCAGGTGGCAACCAGCAGCCGTGGCAGCCTGTTGTTCAGACTGACAGTAAGTCAGCAGCAGAAGACCTTGCCAGAAAATTTCTGTCTCTGTTCGGTGAAAAGAATGGCACAGCTGTAAACGAAAAAACAACTGGACATTCTTATGCGCAGAGTGCAGAAGTTGGCAAAAAAACTGCGACGATGAGTAATAGCAGCAACGGCAGCATGGGCAATGGATTCTCGTTTGGTTCTGGGGCTTCGGGTAACACGACATCGGTTGCTCGACAGGCCGCAACTTCACCGGCAGCCAATGTGCTTTTTTCCGAACTTCTTGAAAAGGCTGAGTTTTTAAAGACGCAAAATGGCAGTAAGGTTCTTAACCTTGAACTCGACCCTAAAGAACTGGGAAAAATTGAAATGGAACTGACTTCGCGTGACGGTTCGGTATCAGCACGCATTTCGGCAGAAAGTGCTCTCTCGAAGGCCAAACTTGATGAACTGGCTCCGCAGATAAAAGAGCAATTGCAAAGCCAGGGTGTCAATTTGACCGAAATAACAGTGGACATTTCGTCGAAAAATCCCGATGAACAACATAACAGTCAGATGTCTGGCGGAAAAAGCAAATCCAGTCGCATAAGCGCATCAGAAAAAGAGGGTGCAGAAGCGATTATCAGAAAGAACATTCTTCCGCATCTGAGACGTGCTGCTTTGAATATTCAGGCAGTAGACATGATGGTATAGGAGGCAAGAGTATGGCAATCGAAACAGTAGATGTTTCGAAAAGCAACCTGAATCTGACCACAACGCGAACTCCGTCGTCAGAGCTTGGCAAGGACGACTTTCTAAAGCTTCTGACGCAGCAGTTAAAGAATCAGGATCCGATGAATCCGATGGATGACACCGAATTCATAGGTCAGATGACAACCTTCAGCTCACTTGAGCAGATGGTCAACATGAACAAGTCTCTTGAGACCATGATAAGTGCGTATAACTCATCTTCGCAAACTCAGGCGATGATGTTTCTTGGAACTACTGTTACTGCACAGACAGCGGAGATGGAAGAAGCTGTAACCGGTGTGGTTGACATGGTCGGTTTCAAGGACGGCACGCCTTATCTGCGCGTAGGAGAGCACGCCTTTAGCGTCAGCGATGTCCAGCTGGCAAGTCCAACGATCTACAACGTATAAGAACAGTTGTTTTTGATAACTTAATCTAAATTCACGAGGCATAGCATGGATCCCAGATTGATGATCGGGCCCAATGGGCCGCAATTGTCTGGAATAATGCTCCCGAAGGCCACTTCTTCAAACTCGAGCCAACATGGCGTAGCAAGCTTTGGCGACTTATTCCAGAAGGCGGTTAAGGGTTCTGAAAGCAGTCAGTTTCGTATCAGCTCCCATGCTCAGAAGCGTCTCACGGAAAGGAACATTGCCATGAACTCAGAACTCGAAGGCTCACTCAAGCAGGCCTTTTCTGAGCTGGAGGCTAAAGGAGGCAAGGATTCTCTGGTGGTAACCAAAGAAGGTGCCTTTGTCGTAAATGTTCCAAGCCGCACGATCGTAACAGCAATGGGAATAGATGAAATGCGCAGCGGGATTGTAACGAACATTGACAGTGTGAGTATGAAGTATGGTTAAGGAGAGCGTAAAAAAATACAGAAATGAAATATAAAACAAATCCATAGGAAGCAAACGATTCGGGAAAAGCAGAGATCATAAGGCAAAACAAATTCAGAAGAAATTAGCCGGACCCCTTTTGGGGAAGCTATAACCGCCAGACTGACTGATGGTGGAATATAAAAAAATAATGATCTTTGCCAATCCCACGAGGTTGGCCGGGAAGAGAAACTCACATGAGGTGATGGTTCTCTCCCGGTTGGCTGCTCCACATCTTAAGGAGCTACCGGGGGAACGAAGGACCAGACCCTGCGGTGAACGGCAACCAGCAAGCCGCTAGATATAAGGAACTTTGCTATGATAAGATCATTATTTACGGGAGTAACGGGTCTCCAGCAGTTTCAAACAAAGATGGATGTTATAAGTAACAACATCGCCAACGTTAATACCAGTGCGTTTAAGCGCAGTCGTGTAATGTTCCAGGATCTGTTTTCTGAAACACTGAAGCATGGTCAGCAGGCATTCGGTGACTACGGCGGATTGAATCCTGTTCAGGTTGGCCTTGGCGTCACACAGGGTTCGATCGACACCCTTATGGATCAAGGCGCAATAGAAACAACCGGCAAACAAACAGACGTCGCCATTGAGGGATCAGGGTTTTTCGCTGTCAGGGGCTATGACAACAGTCTCTACTACACCCGCGATGGCAACCTCAACATTAACCCCAACTATGATATGGTCATGACCAACACCGGTTATAAAATACAGGGCTGGATGGCCACCCAGGACCCGGTCACCGGCAATCTGGAAATGAAAGAAACCGGCGTTGTGCCCTCAGATATCAACATCAACAAATATCTCAAAAAGCACGCTCACCAGACTAATGAAATTAAATATTCGTGCAATCTTAACAGCGGTTCAGAAGAACGCGACATCGAAATGAATCTTAATACGCTGACCTACAAAGACAGCACAGGTAGTTTTCAGAATCTGACATTCAAATTTAAAAAAGCCGATGCCAACAACTGGATATGGTCAGCTACAGATGATACCGAAGGCACAATAGCCACCGGAACCATCAAAAGCGACGATGACGGCAATATCCTTGAAAGCACCGTAGAACCGGAAGGTGCGACCTCATCGGTTCTTACACCATTTTTCACCTATGATCCCGATGGAAACCCACGCCCGGCAACAGCAACCATACCCCTGAACAACGCTATCAACACAGGAAATGGCATCAGCTCTGGCGTTACCGTAGAGGGTCCTCTGGTTCAGAACGAAAGCGTTCAGGTAATTTTTGACGGTGGCGATCCAACCCGTGCAACTTCTTACCGTGTGGTTGGTTCAGAGAGAGGTTACATTGGCTCTGGCACCCTAAGCGGCGAGCAGGCTCGTTTTGAGGGCACAGCCGTAGCATTCGGAACCCACTGGACACCTGACGCTAACACCTCATTCGATATCGCCGACAATCAGCTCGGAACTGTCGCCACAATAAGTTTCACCGGCGGCACCACCTATTCTACCCAGCAGATTGTAGATAACATTAACTCTGGCATGAAAGACAATGGCGTTCGAGCTACAGCCTATTACGATGCCGTTACCCAAAAATTTCAGATTGTAAGTAACGATATCGGCAGCAATCGCGAACTTGAAATACTCAATTCCGCAGGTGCTGATTTTCCGGAACTTGGCTTCACCGAAGGCGTAGCAACAGGCACCGGCGGATCTGTTCCTGAGGTGTTCAGCGACAACGCTTTGGCCATAGCCAACAGCACGGCCTGGGATCCCGCGAATGACATCTGGAACCCAAGCAGCGACGTAAGCTTTACTATTACAGACCGTCATGGTCATGCTGCACTGGTAAACTTCAGCAATCTTGTTGCCGGCAACGACCAGGTTTACAGCCGAGGCGCCATTCTGGCCGAGATCAACTCACGATTGGCACAGGAAGGCGTTGATGCAACCGCAACTTTCGTTGACACAAATAATGACGACAGCCCCGATCAGCTCATGATTCTGGGCACCACACCAGGTGCCGGCGAAAAAGTTATTATTACCACAAACGGCACGGCTAACCAGCTGGGTCTTACAGCAGGTGAAACCATTGGCACAGCAGCTGTTTCAGAGTTTGAATATGGCGGACTCTCGTTCACTCTGACTGAAGGCACCAACCCATGGTTGCCGAACGAAAGCCTCTCGTTCTCAACTACCGCCGAAGAAGGTTCTGCGGATTCTGTCAACATCATGGTTCCACAACCGGGCACCGACATGCTCAAATTTGCAACGACCGTTGACGGAGAAACATACGCTATCACCGGTGCCGTGAGCGAGGGAGCCAAGCATTCTACCAACATTACAATCTACGACTCTCTAGGCGGAGCACATGGCCTTGAAACCATCTGGGAACACAGCAATTCAGAAACCATGGAGTGGAGCTATAAACTCAAATATGCAGATGATGATCCAGAAATCATCGCCTGGATGAACAATCCTGCCAACCGTGTTGAAAACCCTGAAGAACCGACAGAAGACGACTATACCCGCGCCAATAATGAGCTGATAACCAACCGGGAAGGTAAAATGTACTTTTTCGAAAATGGTAAAATTGATGAAGGGCGCTCTTATGTTCCTGAATTCTCAATGAAGCCCGAGGGCAGCAACAAAATTACCATCAGCATGAAAACAAGCCTTATTACCCAATTCAATTCAGACTTTACCACCAAGGCAGAGAATCAGAACGGTTATGAAATGGGCATGCTCGAGCAGATTTATTTCGAAGATGATGGCATCATCAGAGGAGTCTACTCAAACGGCCAGAAACAACCAATTGGGCAGATAGCCCTGACAACTTTCAACAACCCCGGCGGTCTTGAAAAAGCAGGAAAAAACCTTTACGAATACTCGCCAAACTCAGGGCAGCCGATTACAGGTAAGCCAGGGCAGAGCGACCGCGGCGTCATAGTGCCCGCCTCTCTTGAAATGAGCAATGTTGACATATCTGAAGAATTCACCAGCATGATCATTACTCAGAGAGCCTTCCAGGCGAACTCAAGGGTAATCACAACCTCAGATGAAATTCTTCAGGAAGTAGTAAATCTTAAGCGCTGATAATGAACTTAGGGGGAGTGGCTCAAAATGATTAAACTTTCACGCATGAATGGTGATCAATTTTACCTGAATGCAGAATTGATTGAACAGGTTGAGTCCACTCCCGACACTATCATTACCCTGATAAGCGGCAAAACTGTTATGGTAGCTAATTCTCTCAAAAATGTTCTAACCAGAATACTTCGCTACAAACAGCGTGTGCATGGCCGCTATCTCAAGAAAAGGAAACCATGATGTTGACAATCGGCAGCAATATACTTTTCAGCATTGACTTGGCTGATTTTCCCGTGGTAAGGTTGTAATCTATGTCTTCGAAAACAAAAGTAATACTGGTTGTTTTAATAATACTGCTGATTACGCTGGCCGTGGTAGGCATTTCTTATGTCACCTCCAAAAAAGCTGTTTCGGGGCCAAGCGGTGCGGTTACCCCTCCCCCTATCGAGGAGCAGATTTCAACAGCGCCCAAGCTTGGCAGGTTCGATCTTGGCGAATTTTTTGCGACTTCAAGAGATGAAGAGCTTCATTACATAAAAATTCAGGTTGAGCTTGGCTACACAGGCACCCTCGATAAAGAACTCGAAGAGCGCAAAGCAGAACTTCGCGACAAAGTTATCAATATTCTGATGAAATTAACAATGCAGAGAGCAAAAGAAGACTACATAGATGGTTTTCTTCATAAAGATATCGAGCGTGAACTCAACAACATTCTCGAAAGATCAACCTCTGAAAGTCGCATTGTGCAGGTTGTTATTCCAGCATTTCTAATTAACTGATAATGCACATATATGTTTAATGTAAAGTCGGAGCCGACTGAATGGTAGATACGCTATCGCAGAACGAGATTGATGCGCTACTTTCGGCGCTGGGCCCAATGCCGGACGAAGAAAATTCTGAATCTGGCGCTGCTCCTTTTTCTGACCACACACAAGAAAAAAAGAACGGCACGAAACCCGGAGAAAATCGTCCATCACCGGTTTCTTCTGCAACAGATAAAAAAAGCGGAAAACAGGAACGCAAATACGACTTTAAGAGGCAGACCAAGTTTTCAAAAGAACAGCTCAACACCATCAATCTCATTCATGAAGTTTTTGTCAGACTTGTAGGAACTGATCTTTCTACAAGACTGCGAGCGTACGCACAGGCAACCATAGTATCTGTCGAGCAGCGAACTTTCGAAGAGTTCGTACAATCTGTTTACAATCCGACATTCATAACAGTTTTTCGTTCAGACAGTCTAAACGGCAAGGCCCTTATAGACATAAACCTCAACATAGTGTTTACCATTCTGGATCGCCTTCTTGGCGGCAACGGAACTCCGCTCGGCATTTTGCGTCAGCTTACCGAAATCGAAAAACAGATCATGCAGAAAATCATGGTTGGCATAATTGACCGACTGCGTGAATCCTGGATAAACATTATCGACATTGAGCCTGTAATCGAATTGATAGAATCGAATCCGCAATTTGTTCAGATTGTAACGCCCAATGAAGTAGTAGCTTCGATAACTGTTGAAATAAAAATTCACGATGTAACCGGGCTGATGAATCTATGCATTCCGTATAACACGGTTGAAAGTATCGCGCACAAATTCAGTGCAGCTTCTTGGTTTGCCGCCCTCAGAAAAGAACCAGCACAAACTAATGTCGATGCAATAAGCACCCAGGTAAAAACCGTTCAGATTCCGCTCATAGCAGAACTTGGTTCGACAACGGTCACCCTTCAGGACATACTTGGACTGCAACCCGGCGATATCTTAGTAACAGACCAGCTATTAAAAAATGATTTAAGTATCCGGGTTGGTAATCTGGTAAAATTTCGCGGAAGACCTGGAATTTTAGGAAAAAAAATGGCCATATCAATAACAGAAGTTCTTGATCTCCCCACCGGCGAGGAGGAATTAAAGTGAGCGACATACTTACGCAAGACGAAATCAACGCTCTAATGAACGGTGAGAGCGGTGGTGAAAACGCTCCCAACGATCATTTCTCAGGCGGTGGGACTTCTGCATCCTCTTCTTTTTCACAAGAAGCCCTATCTCAGCTCTCTGAAGTAGCAAAGCTTTCTCTTGGTGCGACTTCTTCTGTTGTTCAGATTCTTCTGAACAAAGAAATCGCCATAACCCTTGATCAGGTAAGAGTTATCGATTTTCCTGAACTAATGGCAGAAGGTGGCGGCGAAGATTTTCTTTTAACCAGAATAGGTTTTACCAAGGGTTTTGACGGCAATTCTTATCTGATGCTGAAGAAAACAGTTTCAGCAGTTATCGGCGACCTGATGATGGGTGGTTCGGGTCTTGATGTCGAGTTTCAGGACATGCACATTTCGGCGGTCGGTGAAATGATGAATCAGATGATGGGCAAGACCACAACATCTCTTTCAGAAATTTTCAAAAAACGCGTTGATATATCGCCCCCCGAAGTTGAGGTAGTTAATTTTAATTCAGAAATTCCGGGTTCGATGCCGGACTTCACAAATACGGCATTATTTCTAAGGATCGGTTTTAGCCTGAAAATAGGCGATGTTGTCGAAACAGAGATGGTTCAGCTTCTTCCCACAGCTTTTGCCCAGACAATGGCAGCAGAACTAAGCAAACCGGAGAAAGACGTGCAAAAAAAACCCAAACCCGCCCCACCGACTTCGGTTGGCGCGCAACAGCCTTTTCAGCCACAGACTCCACCAATGGGAGCACCGATCCCGCCACAGATCCCAGGAATGGGTATGGGCATGGGCATGCCGGGGCAAATGCCAGGTATGGGGGTTCCCATGCAGGCGCAGTATCCCGGAATGGGCATGCCAGGCATGCACATACCAGGACAGACACAAGGCTCTCCTGCAGAATTTGGCATGTTACAGATGCCAATGGGCCTGGGTCTTCAGTCGAATATAGACCTTCTGCTCGATGTTCCGCTGCAGATAACTGTTGAATTAGGCAGAACCCGGATGCTGATAAAAGATATTCTTGAACTGGGCATAGGTTCTGTAGTAGAGTTAAATAAACTTGCAGGCGAGTCCGTGGAGGTATTTGTAAACAGCAAACTGATTGCCAAGGGCGAAGTCGTCGTCATAGACGAAAATTTCGCAGTCAGAATTACCAGCATAATCAATCCACAAGATAGGCTACAAGCTCTCTAAGGAGACTTTCGTTTCGTATGGGGAAAACAATACTTATAGTTGATGACGCCGCCTTCATGAGAATGATGATAAAAGACATTCTCAGCAAGAATGGCTATGAGGTTCTTGGAGAAGCTCAAACAGGCAAAGAAGCAATAGAGCTGTATCAAAAACTCAAGCCTGACCTGGTGACAATGGATATCACCATGCCAGAAATGAATGGAATCGATGCAGTCAAAGCAATAAAGAAGCTCGATCCGGCCGCAAGAATAATCATGTGCAGTGCCATGGGGCAACAAGCAATGGTTATTGATGCAATCCAGGCAGGAGCCCGGGATTTCATCGTGAAGCCGTTTCAGCCAAATCGTGTTATTGAGGCTGTTCAAAAGGCTCTTCGCTGATTAACACACTATTGCCGGGCCTTTATTGTGACTAAAACCTTCAGGGTAATTTTTCTTTATGTCTTTTTTTGCGCGGGCGCTGCTTTTTCACAGACGCCCGTTGCAAGTGTCACCCCGCCGTTTCTGGCCGAATCGGATTTTCCAGTAATCGAGAAGCAAGCAGGGCTGGCGGCCGCCACTGATTCTATTTTTCTTGAAGAACGCACAGCAACGATGCCCTATTTTCCAGATTCTGACCCGGCAGGCACGTCATTGCGAATTCTTTCGTCTCTTTTTGGCGTTATCATTATCGCCTTTGCCATCTCATGGTTCATTCAAAAAAAGGTCGGTATCGGTAGCAATATCTACGGAAAAGTATTGGGTATTCTTCCGCTGGACAACAAGCGCCTGATCTACATAGTCGACATCATGGGAAAAGTTATGATTCTCGGGGTCACAGACAGCAATATCAATCTTATTGGTGAAATTACCGACAAAGACACCCTAGATTCGCTGCGGCTACAATATGACAAGCCTTCTCCGGGCATGGACAAGCTGTTTTCGTTTTTAACGGCCGGCAGACAAACAGAGTCTGAAAAAGATAGTGAATATCAAGACGACAAAGACAGCCAGCACGAGAACCGCCAGCAGGAGCGGCATCGCAAACTCAGTGAAATGCGATTAAAAAGACCCGACAAAGACCAAGACACGCAAAACTGATTTTTTTCTAATTTTTGCAGCTTGCGCAATGGTGCACCATATTGTATAAAATATGCTATGGAGCTGTGCCCCGAATTTTTTCAGCTTCATCTGACAAAATAATGCACCATAAACCTATTTTTCACAACACACACACATATATACGGCTTGTTGCCACGGCAATTTTGCTGCTGTTTTGCCTTGTCTCCGCAAGCGCTCAGCAGCAGGCTGTTTCACCCGCCAGGGCACGCACAACCATAGAAGACAGCACGCCTTTTCCGATACCGGCAATATCCATTCAGGTTGACCCATCGCGAGAACGCGGGCAACTGGGCACCGGTCTGCAAATTCTGATTCTTCTGACCATTCTAAGCCTGGCACCATCAATTTTAATAATGTTAACAAGCTTCACGCGCACGCTGATTGTGTTGAGTTTTGTCAGACGAGCCCTGGGAACACAACAAGAACCAAGCAACCAGATAATTATCGGCCTGGCTCTTTTCATAACATTTTTTACCATGTCTCCGGTCATTGATCAGGTTTACCAGAAAGGCTTAAAGCCTTATATTGACCGCGAAATCAATTATGTTGAAGCATATAACCAGTCAATATCTCCTATTCGTGCATTCATGTTCAAACATACCCGCAAAACGGATCTGGCATTATTTGCAGGCATGGAAGGCGGACCCAAGCCACAGACTAAAGATGATGTCAGCACATTATCTCTGATTCCGGCTTTTATAACGAGCGAACTGCGCACTGCTTTTCAGATGGGGGTAGTAATCTATCTTCCATTTCTGGTCATAGACATGGTTGTAGCAAGCCTTTTAATGTCAATGGGCATGATGATGCTGCCACCGGTAATGATTTCGCTGCCATTCAAGATTCTTCTGTTTGTAATGGTAGATGGCTGGAATCTGGTCATCAGATCTATAGTTCTGAGTTTTGGCGGTAACGCATGACCGAATATACTCTTTATGAGCTGTTCAAGGAAACTTTTTTTCTGTGCCTTCTACTTTCAGCGCCGGTTCTAATTCTTGGCATGCTGATCGGTGTCGCGGTGAGTATTTTTCAGACAGCAACCTCGATTCAGGAACAGAGTCTGACATTTATTCCGAAGCTTCTCATCACGGGCATGGCTATGATCTGGCTTGCACCATGGATGTTGACCAAACTGATGACTTTTACCTACCAGCTGCTTGGCCAGCTGCAAAATTTCGCCCGCTAGGCCTTTAGAATGACCGAAACAATGTTTCTCAACGCTGCGGGGCTTTTTCTTATCGGCCTGGTACGCTTCAGCGGCTTTTTTATAAACACCCCTGTTTTTGGCGAATCAATGGTGCCAATGCGTTTAAAAGCGGGGCTTTCGGCAATGTGTTCGCTGATTATACTGCCCCATCTGCTTAAGACACAGTCTCTTCCGGCGTTGAGTGTGACCGAATATGGTCTCATGGTAGTAAAAGAGCTGGCTCTGGGTTTTTCGCTCGGATACATGGTTCTCATAATAACCGGCACATTGCGTCTGGCTGGCAGCATAGTCGGCATGCAGATCGGATTTTCATTTGTTCAGGTAGCAGATCCCAGTTCAAACCAGGGGCTTGGGATTATTTCAGAATTTTTTCAGCTGGCAGGAACCATAGTCTTTTTATTTATTGGTGGCCATCTCATCATTTTGAACGGTTTTTTTCAGAGTTTTGACATGGTGCCGCCGGCCGGACTTGTTTTGTCGGGCAGCATTGTTGAAGAAATAGTTTTATACAGCCGAATGATATTTGTCTGCGGCCTTCAGATTTCTATGCCAATAATTGCGGTTATTCTGATTGGTGATGTCGCGCTGGGTATCATTGCCAGAACAGTTCCCAAAATGAATATTTTTCAGATCGGTTTTTCGCTTAAAATCATTGCGGGCCTGGCAATGCTGATCGTTCTCATGCCATATATGCGCGACATAGTACTTCAGCTTGTCAATATGAGCTTGAACCAGATTCATCTGCTTCTGACCAGAATGGCCTGAACAATGCAGACATATCCGTTTCATTCATCAGTATTTTCAGACGTCAATGCTGCAAAAATTTCGGAATTAAAATTTGATCTTCAGCTTTTTGCCGGCGAAAAAACCGAGCCGGCTACCGAAAAACGTCGTCAAGAAGCCGCCAACCGGGGCAATGTAGCCAAATCGCAAGATTTAACTTCTGTAGTGGTTTTGTTAACGGGTTTTATCATGCTGCGTTTTTATGGGCCTGAATTATACGGCATGTGCGGCGACTACATGCGCTACACCTTAAGTCACGCAATTTCTTCAGACCTGACCTTGCCCGACACACTCATTTTATTAAATCAATTTATATTGCTGCTGTTGAAAATGATGGCACCGTTTCTTTTCGCTATTCTGGTCAGTGCAACAGCGTCGAACATACTACAGACAGGATTTCTATTTAGATTTGAACCGTTAATACCCGATCTCGACCGACTGAACCCTGTTTCAGGCATTCAAAACATATTCTCATGGAAACTTGTTGCCGAGCTGATAAAATCGATACTGAAAATACTGATCGTTTCATATGTTCCCTATTCGACCATGCGCGAACAGCTTCCAATGGTGCTTAGATTCGTGCAACTGGACCCGATTCCGGCAGTCATCATACTGCTGAAGCTTATATTTTCAATGTCGGTAAAAATCATACTTATTCTGCTTGCCTTATCGCTTGCCGACTGGGCTTTTCAAAAATGGCGCCACGAAGAAAACATCAAGATGTCCAAAGATGAAATAAAAGAAGAATACAAGCAGCGCGAAGGCGACCCGAGGGTCAAGCAGAAAATTCGCGAAAAACAACGACAGGCATCCAGTCGTAGGATGATGGACGAGGTGCCCAAGGCCACCGTTGTCGTAACCAATCCCACTCACATTGCCTGTGCACTAAAGTATGACCCGGATAACGACAATGCACCAACACTCGTGGCAATGGGTGCGGGGCTTATCGCCCAGAAAATCAAGGAAATTGCCAAAGAAAACAATGTGCCGATAATTGAAAACAAACCCCTTGCGCGACAGTTGTATAAAATGTTACAAGTAGGGGATGAGATACCCTCTGATCTGTATGCAGCGGTTGTCGAAATTCTGGCTCAGGTTTATCGCATGAAAAATCGTGCAGCCAGCGCCTGACAAAACTCATTTTTAATGTAGAACGTATATTGGATTTTCTTGTTTCACGGAGGCAGTTTTGGCAACAGAGAATTCAGGCATAATGAACAAGATCCCTTTTGCTGACTTTCTGAAGCAAAAAGACATTTTGTTTGCATTTGCTGTTGTATCGATTGTCATAATGATGGTAGTTCCGCTACCGCCTGCGATTCTCGATATTTTTCTGACACTTAACATCGCCCTTGCCCTGACAATATTGCTTGTCTCCATATACAACAAGGAAGCGCTACAGTTTTCGGCTTTTCCAAGTCTGCTGCTGATAACGACACTATTCAGACTATCGCTGAATGTCAGCACCACACGCATGATTCTGCTTGGACGCGGTGGCAGCATTGAAATTATAAAAGCTTTCGCCAATTTTGTTGTTGGCGGCAACTACGTCGTAGGCTTCGTTGTTTTTATCATTCTTGTTCTCATTCAGTTTATCGTTATCACTAAGGGTGCCGAGCGCGTAGCCGAGGTCGCAGCGAGATTTTCTCTTGATGCGATGCCCATCAAAGGGATGGCTATAGACGCAGATTTGAATGCCGGAGCAATTGATCAGGAAGAAGCAACCCTGCGCCGTAAAAATCTTGAGCGCGAGACTGATTTTTACGGTGCCATGGACGGTGCCAGTAAATTTGTAAAAAACGATGCCATTGCCGGCATGATTATCACATGCATAAATCTGCTGGGTGGAGTAGTCATCGGAGTGTTTCAGCGGGGCGAACCTGCTGTAGATGCTTTGGCGGCGTATGCTCTTTTTACGGTTGGCGATGGTCTGGTTTCCCAAATTCCTGCGTTACTTGTAGCAACTGCGACAGGTATAATCATAACCCGTGCCAGTTCTGATTCAAGCCTGGGTCATGAAATCAGCGACCAACTGCTCACCAACCCAAGAGTCCTCGGAATCGGTGCCGGGTTGCTCGGCTTTCTCGCCCTGGTCCCCGGGTTGCCAAAATTCAGCTTTCTTTTGTTATCAGCAATATTCGGAGTTATAGCCTATATTACAGATAAAATTGAAGAAGAAACCGCGCAAGCCACTATCGACACTAAAAAGGCAGAAGAAGCTTCTGCGGCCACAGGCCCCGAAGACGTATCTTCTCTGCTTTCAGTAGATCCTCTTGAACTTGAGATAGGCTACAATCTGATACCCCTTGTAGATGCAAACCAGGGCGGCGACCTGCTGAATCGCATAACCCTGATCAGGCGACAGATTGCAATCGACCTGGGATTGGTTGTTCCCCCGATACGCATTCGCGACAATATACAGCTGCATCCATCGACTTATGTCTTTAAAATCAAGGGCAGTGAATTCGCACAGTATGAAATATTGCCAGACCACTTCATGGCGATGAATCCGGGCGATGCCGCAACAAGCAAAATCAAGGGCATAGACGTAGAAGAACCCGCCTTTGGGCTCCCGGCCACATGGGTGCAGAGTTCAATGCGGGATCGCGCTGAAATGGCCGGCTACACAGTTGTTGATCCTTCTACTGTAATAGCGACACACCTTACAGAGGTCATACGCAAAAACGCTCACGAAGTGCTCGGCCGCCAGGAATTACAACAACTTCTCAACAACGTGAAAGAAAACTATCCTCTCATTCTCGAAGAAGTTGTTCCGAACGTCGTCAGCCACTCGACCCTTCTTAAAATTCTGCAGAATCTGCTTAAAGAAGGGGTTTCTATTCGTCACATCGTTAACGTTCTCGAATCTCTCGCTGATTGCAAGGGCATAAACGAGGTCGACACCCTCACTGAGATAGCTCGACAGGGTCTGGCGCGGCATATATGCAAGCCTCTTCTTGACAGCAGTGGCACTCTCAAAGTTATTTCTTTAAACCCGCAACTAGAGCAGATGCTCAGCAATGCCCTGCAAAAAATAGACGGTTCGATACAATTATCAATAGACCCCACTTCTGCACAAAAACTCTTAGAAAGAATCAGAGCAAAAATAGAAGAGGTCATGCAGGAAGGTTTTTCGCCGATTATTCTTTGCAGCCAGGCCTTACGCCTCAACATAAAAAGACTTACAGAAAGAATTGCTCCAAGGCTCACAGTATTGTCTTACCAGGAAATACCAACCAACATCAAACTTGAATCGGTTGGCCTGATATCTTTACAGGGCCAGTAATAGAATAAAACATGAACGATCAGGCAGCCTCACTTCGCAAACTCAAACAGATGGTCGACCAGTCTTCTTCACCGACACAAGAAGGCGGCGAGTCCTTTTTATCGCAAATTATGCGTCCATCACCCTTTTCAGCAACAGCGCTTGTAATACCTGATATTCCGGGAGTCCAGTTTCCTCCTGTAACCAGCTGGATCTCTGGAATCATGCAACATTCGCCAAGAGCATGCTTCTGGGATCAAGCCGGCATGATTGAAAAAAACTCAATACCAAAAACCCAGATTCGCCTGCGTTATCCGGTTCCTGTGCGAATTGAGTCTGGGCTCACCCCGCTGACAATACTTCCGCAACAGGAAGAATTTCTCGACATGCCCCAGAAAACAGAAAGCGAAAAAATACATTTTTTGCAACACCTGACGAGAAGCCTTAAAAATTCTTCGGAGGTCTGGATCAGCATTGGAGCGAAGGAGTTGATGGCAAACAGCGCGATATTGCACGCCACCGATGCTGTGTGCGTCATGGTTCCGCCGCACCCCGACGCCATCTTGCGCTGCTATGAAGTCGTTAAAAACATTCATCTGTCGGGATACTTTTCACCAGTTGGTCTGCTGGACTTTTCGCCCACAAACCACGCTCCTGGCGAGAACCTCAGCATCAGAATAAAAAATGTCGCAAAACAATTTTTGGCACTTGACCTGGTGGCGGCAGGAATGGTACTTTCTAACTGCGCATATATCCCACCAGAAAATGAAGCCGGTCTTCGCGGAAGAATTTCTTCTATCGAGACAGGTTCGAGGGATTTCCTGTACTGTTTGAGCGAGAATTTGATATATCTTCTTCCGGGAATGTTTTAAAAAAGATGATAGAGCCAATAATCAAGCCAATAGAAGCGATAATAGCTGAGACCCGCAAGGAGATTCAGCCATTCGTTTTTAAACGGCTTGAAGCCAGAACCCCGCGCAAAGCCGGCGAGAAAATTGCCAGAACTATTACGGTAACCTCGGGCAAGGGCGGAGTCGGCAAAACCAGTCTGGTAGCGAACATGGCTATATGTCTGGCTCAGGCCGGCCAGCGTGTCATCATTCTGGATGCAGATCTTGGCCTGGCAAACATTGACGTTGTATTTGGCATCAGGCCGAAGCATTGCCTGATGGATGTTATAAATGGCGACATGAACATAGACGAAGTAATGATTCAGGGCCCGAACGGCATTCAGATAATAGCTGGCGGTTCTGGGGTATCTGAACTTGCTGAACTCGAACCAGATAAGGCTGCGCGGCTTTTTAACCAGCTCAGATTTCTTGAAGACAAAGCCGACTTTTTGCTGATCGATACAGGTGCAGGAATCAGCGAAGGCGTGATTTCGTTCTGTCAGGCAGCTGATCAGATTGTTGTCATAGCCACAACTGAACCCACATCAATGGCAGATGCCTACGGCATAATCAAAATAATCAGCAAACGCCGCCCAGACAGCCACGTCTCACTTCTCGTGAACAGAGTTGACGCTGACGAAGAAGGGGTGCAGGTATACGACCGCGTAGCAAGGGTTGCTGAGGAGTTTTTAGGATTCCAGGTGCATCATCTTGGCACTCTGCCACAGGATCGCAACATGCATCTTGCTGTTCGCCAGCAGACTCCGCTGATGTTATTTTCACCAATGTCGCCGGCTGCGACAGGCCTGAGGAAAATAGTTTCACAGGCTTTTCACGAGCTACCGGAAGCTTCTCCGGGCGATGGGATAGAAGGTTTTTTTACACGACTGGCTAAATTATTCAAAGGAGGTTCGACACAATAATGGGCTATCTCAAATACGAACAGCTTGTTGGCGAAACCTTCTTTGAAGCAAATCTGAAAGCTGAGACTAAATTTGGCAAGGGAAACTTTGAAGTTCTCTCTTCAAAGCGCGTCAGACACTCGATTTATTTCGGGTTTGGGCACAAAGAGCTGGTAGAGCTGACAATCGGCATTATGAACCAGCAGGCAGCCACACAGCGGGATACATCTAAAATACCCGCGCGCCCGCTCCCCTCGGTAGAAATAAGCGCACCACAGACACTGCCTCCTGCTGTGACGAGACAGGAAAATTTTGCTGGCATGGCTTTTCCAATGCCGGCCAGACCTTCAATCAACCAGAACAAGCCACTGCAGGCAGCCCCAGACAAACCCGTTGCCAAAATAGTAGACAAAGCTAACATAGACGCATATATGGCGGTTCAAAAGGCCCCATACATGCGTGAAGTACATGGCCTGCGCTCTAATCAGGAAGGCAACGAAGAACCACACCCACAAAAACTGGCAGATGAAGTTGGGCTTGAGCCAGATCAGATACAGGACGTGCTCTCGCAGATGCTTGCAGAACGCAAGCGCATAAAGAAAATGACAGACACGCCTGCCCCTTGCTCGAAACAGCAAGAAGCTTTGCCAGCTCCTTCGGTGGCCGCCAGCAAGATAATACAGGAAGGCATGAACCAAATCCTCGCGATGCTGAAAAATTTGAATGAGCAATCCGGGCAAGCCTTGGGCAGAGTGGTTCCTGATATGCCAGAGGGGCTTTACGAAGTAAAGAAAAGTCTTCTGGCAATTGAAACTCCTATTGAAGTTGCAGACAGACTGGTATTTGACCTGAAAGATGACCTGCCCATGTCGTCTCTGCGTTACCCGGACGAAACTGTTCGTGCAACAAGTTCATGGCTTGAGCAGAAACTCAAGTTTTCGGCAGAGATCGGTTCGCGGCAGGTAAATGGCCCAAACATAGTTGTATTGATAGGACCAACCGGGGTAGGCAAAACGACCACAATCGCAAAACTGGCAGCCTCATACGGTTTAAACATAAAGAACCGCAAATCCATTGCTCTTTTCACGCTTGACACATTCAGAATTGGCGCATCAGAACAGTTGCAGCACTATGCACAGATTATCGACATCGACATGGAAGTTCTTTATAAGCCAGAAGATGTTGATCACGCCCTTGCGCGCCATCAGGACAAAGATCTGATAATTGTCGATACTGCGGGACGCAGTCAGAAAGACACAGACGAGTTGTTCGAGCTAAGAAGCTTTATTGAAAGATTGCCTTCAGCTTTAAAATATCTGGTTTTATCGGCGACATCAAAATACACTGATATGCTTGAAACGGTTCATTGCTTCGGTAAGGTTGGCTTTGACCATCTGATTTTCACAAAGGTAGATGAAACCAACACTGTAGGCCCTCTTTTGGCTATACTTTTCACGACCGGAAAATCTCTGGCATACATAACCAATGGGCAAAAAGTTCCGGAAGATTTTCGCGAGGCTGATTTTAAATTTTTCAATACGCGCATTTTTCCGAGTCATGCCTGAATTTTAGACATTGGCTTCAAGGCCAGTCGCTATTTCACCAGAATCTCAACTAATTATATTTAATATTTCACTGATTTACGGTATAATCAGTAGCTTTATTAAAGTAGTGTTTTCTGACATCAGTCACGGCCGAGGCATTTAATGGACATCAATTTGTCCCAATACATGGGCATGTACATCGATGGTTCGCGCGAGAACCTCGATTTGATGGATAAGCATCTCCTTACGCTGGAGCAGGATCCTGGTAATCTCGAATCGGTAGGCGAGATTTTCAGGGCAGCCCACACATTGAAGGGGATGTCGGCCACCATGGGTTTTGAGAAGGTTGCTCATTTGACCCATGAGATGGAAAACATTCTCGATCAACTTCGCAATCACACGCTCTCTGTAACTCCGCCAATCAT
>SABV01000052.1 GCA_009928855.1 Erysipelotrichia bacterium
AATTAAAGATCTTCCCGAATTCAAGCTGATTGCCCTGATGAAGAATACCGCCATGCAAACTGCTCCAGCCTGGAAACTCGGAAAAGTCATGGGCTACTGGAGCGAAATTCTGTCAGAAGAACTCGTTCGCAACTTTGAGCATCTGAATGCAACAGAGCCTGGCAAACAGCTCATGTCTGAGCTTGAAAGCGTTAGAGACCAGATTTTTATAAGTATCGAAGACAACTATTTTTCAAGTCCCTATGCTAATGAGAAAATAATCAAAGAAATCTGGTTCTATGACAACGATTATTCGCGTGAAGTTATCAGAACAATCCGTGATTACCACCATCTGGCAACCAACGATGAAGATATGAGCAGAATTCTGGCTGCGATCAAAGCCATTAATGGCGAACCACGCAAAAAATCTTTGCTGGCAGTCATTCGTTCATAAAAGCAGAGGGGCAATAACATGTGGATAGTCATCCTCAACTTTTGCCTCTTTATATTGCTGCTCGGCTTCTTTTTTCATGGAATCAGGCAGTGGTCGGGTCTGATTGTCAATTATGAAGACAGCGAAGAACCAGATCACAACATTACCGATGGCAAGTATAATCGCCTGCCCATCTGGATATTTATCATCGGCGCAGGTTTATATTCGCTTGCCGGCAGCCTGTTAAACTGGATCGGCTTTTAATCAGTGTTTTAGATAATCTTTGCCTTCGGATGAATGTATCAGCAAAGTTGTCGGCAATGTCGACAGCATTTTTGCATAAGTCTCAAACCAGGCCACCTCTGCGCCGGCATCAGGCAATTCAAAACCAAGAAAAACGCAGTCGGCATCAACAGAGTTCTGGTGCAGGATTTCAGCAAAACTTCGGTCAGAAACAACTACATCAGCTTCAGCGTCCACCCTGGCAGATTTAATCAGCTCCTTGAGGGCATCGAGAGAAGACTGGCGACCCGCCTCATTTTCTACAACGCGCTTCAAAACAATCTTTGCGCCGCTCCACTCCCAGTTATGAGTAAGCAGATGAGCCATCAGTATCATCAGGGGACCGTTTTTATGGCCTCGCCACCACAGGTCTATACGCTTGTTTTCTTTTGCCAGAGACAGCAGACCTTTGTCATAGACGAGAATCTGACTGATATTCAGCGAAGTTGCTTCTCGCATGTATGAAATATATTTGTGAGGATCACGCAAATCACCCATCCAGCCGCATACAAATATGTTTGGTCGCAGGGGGCCGTAAGCGGAGCCTCTCAATAAGATCTTCACGCCCTCCATGATGTCTTCTGCAACCACAACCTGAGAAAAGGCCTGAATATTATTCTCTTCAAGAAATACGTCGAGCTGCTGCACTGCTGCAGATCTTTTTGCGGTCAGTTCTGGCATATGCCCCTTGAGAATGTTCGCAAGCACGACAATACCCCTGCCGGCATTAAGCCAGACAGCGTAAGTAACAAGAGTTTCGCGCGACTTTGGATTTCCGCTCAGAGTAAGAATTGAAGGGCGCCAGTTACGAGTATCATCTGGCAAGGTCTGCAAAGAAAAAAGATTTTCTTTGATTCTGCTGTAGAGGTAGCCGCGCCTTGCATCGCCAAAAGACATTACCATTTCGCGCTGGCGCAGATACCAGACCAGTATACCAACTGCGACAAGGGCGATCGAAGCAGCTTTATAATCGATCAGCATTGCTGAACCGAAGCTGCCAATTACTCCGAGCAATGCCAGAGACCAGTGAAAAAACTTAAAACGCGGACGAAAAGATGGGTTTTCTGAATATGCCTCTATAAAAGCAGCCAGATTCAGAAGGCCAAAGGTATAAAGAAAAAACATACCCATAATGGCCGCCATAGAATTCAAAAACTCGCCGCCAGAGCCATCTCCGCCCAGCCACAAAAGAATCAGGGTTGTCACAGCGCAAAAATACAACCCCATGCGTGGTTCATCGCCGGGGCCATATCCGCGCGCAAAAGGTTTTAAAAAAGGAATGATTTCGTCACGCGCGATAGCCTGTAATACGCGAGGCGCCCCGACAAAACGACCAAGAGCGCTTGAAAGGGTCGCGGCATAAACACCTGCCGCCACCATAAAACCAGCCCCAAATAGTGCATTATCAACCATTACCTTAAAGGGTGTTGCAATAAGCGCTTCACGGGCAAAGCCACCACCATAAAATATGATCTGCAAAAAATACACGATGGTAGCAACCAGCAGGGCATACAAAGTTCCCCTGGTCATGTTTTCGCCGGGATTTTCGAGATCACCTGACATGTTTATGCCTGCAATAAAACCTGTCACCGACGGGAAGTAAATGGCAAAAAGAGCCCAGAACCCGGTTTTACCTGATGCCCCGGCCACAGGAATAAAATTTTCGATAAAATGTTCGTGGGTAAAGCTGTTGTAGGCGCCGCCAAGAAAAACGACAATAGAGGTAAACAAAACCACCATAATAAAATATTGGGTTTTTATAGCCCAGTCCGCGCCGACATGAGCAACAAAAAACAGTATCAGCGCGGCTCCCATGCCAACATGAAGAAAATATGGCGCAAGAGGCGGATAAGCCTTGGTAACCGATTCTGCAAAACCAAGCAGATAAAACGAAATAGAAACAACCTGCGCCAGAAATAGTGCCAGGCCGATCGCACCGCCGAACTCCGCCCCCAACACCCGCGACACCATAAAATAAGCGCCACCACCCTTAATGGGCATGTTGGTAGAAATTGCCCCAACCGACAAGGTTGTCAGCAATGTAATGAACTGCGAAAGCAGCAGAATCAGAATTGCGTTGGCAATACCGGCCTCGCCAATGACATAGTTGGCGCGCATAAACATGATAACGCCAAAAATAGTCAGAATACTTGGCGTAAAAACACCGGCAAAAGTGCCAAATTTTACAGCTTTGACTTTGCCGGCACAATTAGCATTCAACATGTATAATTCTCTCCGCCAGAATCCTTTACAGGAGGGTAACATGCCGCAAGAGCAACCGCAACCGAAGCAGACAAAAAACATGCTGTTTATAGGGTATTGGAAAATAAGCAAATTTGCATTATTCTGTAAGAGGTAGACAGTCTTGATCTTCACCGGTCAAAAAGCGAGTCTTTTTGGCGTTTTATCAACAAGGAGAGAGGCATTGGAACAAGAAAACACCACCAGAAAATTCAAAACATTCCCTAATCTCAAAGCAGAAAGCTTTCAGCACCCATGGGATCGTCAGGCAATCTCAGCGTTGCAGGCAATTCCCGGGTTCGAGTTTCTCGTTAAAAAATTGATGGAAATTGGCTTCGAGCAATTTTTTCGCATTACCAACCTGGCAAGTAATATTCATGTTAAAGGCAAAATGCTTCCACGACTGCGCGAAAGCCTGCGTTACGCAACCCGCATTCTCGACATGGCTGAGCCTGAGCTCTACATCACAACGCACCCTCTCCCCAATGCTTTCACCTATGGCGAAACCCGACCATTCATCGTCTTAACATCGGGCCTGATCGAAGCCATGGACGAAGAAGAAATGTTTTTTGTTCTGGCACACGAGCTTGGGCACATTAAATGCGGGCATGTTCTCTACAAAACCATGGCCAGAAATTTCAAAATGGTGCTCGACATAGCGGCAGGGGCAACTTTTGGCATGTCGGCTCTTATCAGCACCGGCCTTGAAATGGCAATGTTCGACTGGGAAAGAAAATCAGAGCTTTCTGCCGACCGCGCCGGCATGATCTGCGTACAGAACCAGCATATCGCTAACAGAGCCTTCATGAAAATGGCCGCTGCCTCACCGAAACTCTATGCCGAGATGGACGAGGGTGAATTTCTGCGACAGATCCGCTCCTATGAAGACGCTGCCGATGAATCATTTATCAACAAGACTTACACAGCGCTGCTGACCTCGCGCATGACACACCCGTTTCTTATAATGCGTGCAAAACAACTCGACTCATGGATACAGGGCGGAGGTTTCTCTGACCTTACAGGCATTGATCCGATGGATGCCAGAGCCGAAAACGGTGAGTTTATCGAGACAACAGGGCAATAATTTCGGGATGATTCTGCGAAACGGCCAGATCGAAAGCGGTCTGGCCGTTTTCGCTTTTTATTGCCATATCAGCGCCAGCGCCAAGAAGATCTTTAACCACTTCAGTATGGCCCTGTTGCGCAGCAAGATGCAATGGGGTCCAGCCATCACTGTCGAGCTTGTTCACCTCTGCTCCTATTTTCAGCAATTCTCTGACGATAGGCAAACAGCCTCGAAAAGCAGCCCAATGCAAAGCAGTCCAACCATCTCGTTCTGTGAGCTTAAAATCTGCGCCATGAACAATCAGCATTGAAAAAGTTTCGGGCTGTTCACGGGCCGCGGCCAGATGAAGTGGAGTTACTCCATCAACGTTTAAAGCATCGACAGTAGCCCCGGCAGCCAGCAACGCCGCAGTAACCTCTTTCATGCCCAGTTTTGCCGCCAGATGCAACGGTGAGATACCCGTCTCATCGACAACCTGAAAATTTTCGCCGGCATTAACAAGATTTAATGCCAGTTGTGCATTTTTATCATTCAAAGCCTTAAGAAGAATATTTTCAGAGCCCACCGTCTTCACCCCGCAAATATATATTTTGCCACTATCTATCTCATGATTTCAGATCAATGCAATCAAAAATTGAAGCAGCATAAGAAGAGAATTTACAATAAAAAATTCTGATTATTCCAGAAAACTTTACAGATTATTGATATAACAACTTAAAATCATTATACTAAATACTGTTATCTATTAATTCTATTAATTTTACAATTCACGGGAGGAACAAATGGGCTTTTTTGCAAATCAGACTCGCTCAGTAATCGAATGGAAAGACGCAGATCCTGATCTTCTTATCTGGCGCTGGAACGGCACTAATGACGAGCTGAAAAACGCTTCCAAGCTCATTATCAATCCGGGGCAGGCCGCAATATTTATTTATGAAGGGCAAATTCGCGCAATTCATGATTATCCCGGCATGTTTGAGCTCAAAACAGCAAACATTCCCTTCATAACCACGCTTACTAAAATCATGCAGAACTTCACTTCTGAGCACAAGGCAAATGTGTATTTCGTCAGAATCACCGAGTTCGTCAACCAGAAATGGGGAACCAAAGCTCCGGTTAAGTACACTGACCCGGTCTACAAATTTCCCGTGGGCATGAGAGCTTTCGGCAATTTTTCTTTCCATATCACCGACGTGCGCAAATTCTTCACTGAGTTTGCCAGCAACATAGAAGTTCTGCCCATCAGCGCCATCCGGAATGTAATTGTAGATCGCGCTCTGCAGCAGATGACCGACATTTTCGCAACAGCAGGTCTCAGTTACGCAGAAATAGACAAAAACCGCCTGGAACTCTCTCAGAAGCTCAGCGAAGCGATAGCTCCTGAATTTGCACCGCTCGGCTTTGAAATGTCAGACTTCAGAATCGAAAATACCGATTTCGACGAAAAAACCCAGGAACGCATCGACAAAATCTCTGATAAAATGGCTGACGCACACGCTATCAATGCCATGGGTCAGATCAATACTCAGGGCCTGAACGCTTACGCCACTGTCGAAAAACTCAATGCCATGAACACCGCAGCGGCAAACCCCAACGGTATGGCCGGTGTAGGAATGGGCATGGGCGCAGGCATGGGACTTGGCGCAGGCATGGGCATGACCGGCGGCATGATGGGCCAGCAGGCTGCACAACCGGTTGCTACAAGCATACCTTGCGGATCATGTGGCGCAGCAATGAACCAGAACGCAAAATTCTGCCCCGACTGTGGCAAACCCAACACCGCCGGACATGTTGCCTGTATCGAATGTGGAGCCCAGATCAAGCAGGGTGCCAAATTTTGCCCTGACTGCGGCAAACCCCAGACAGCAAACTGCTCAAAATGCAACGCATCGATTCCTGGCGGCGTAAAATTCTGCCCCGACTGCGGCGAAAAGATTCAGTAATTCTCGAATAAAAAACGTATTAAGTTAAGTTGCCTTAAGTCCGCCATTTTGGGCGGACTTTTTGCATCAGAGCATATTTTTATCAAGTCAGAAAAAAAACGGGCCGCCTCACACACTGAGGCAGCCCGTCTTCAACAACAGTAATATTTTTACTGAAAAAAAGTAGTTAAGCCCAGCACCAGACGGTAATTATAACCATAACGCTGGTCGTTAGTGACTGCAATAGGCACTGCCACTTCAAAGGCAAAATTTTCGGTCGGGGTATAACGCAATCCCGGAACCACATCAACCTTCATGCCTTCTTCTCCCCAGTCTTCACCGGCGATTTCAGCCATCACGGTAACATTGTGAGTATGCGGGTATTCAATACCGAAGTTGTAATAAAACTTGTCTGCAAGGCCATCGGGGTAAAACTGGGTATTCGGATCTCCGGTCATTACGTAGCCAAGGTTAAGGTGCCCGACAATTCGCTCAAAATTTTTGCTGAAAGCCGTAAAAATTTCGAAGTCAGTCTTGCCTGTGCCAATACCCTTGTCGTCGTTTCCTGTCGGAAACTTGAAGCCCAGGCCAAAAGCGCCGCGCATCTGATATTGAGGGTTATCGAAGACGCGGTATTTAAAACCGAGTTTTGAGTCTCCTGCGCCTGATTCTGAGATATCTTTGGTCCAGAGAATTCTCGATTTTATCGTGTAATCAACAATCGGAATCGTATAAATAATTTCAAGGTCGTCGGTTACGGCGTAGTTAAAGAAAATCGGCATTTCGAGCATGTCGCCACTTTCATTACTGGCCATTACCCTGTCATAAACCCTGTCCAGGTCAAACCAGCTTGAATGAAAGCCCATTTTAAAAGACCCTGCTTTACTTACATCAGCAGAAGTCGTATGCGTCAAACCGGTAAAACCGTTCATATTACAGGCAAGAACTCTGGTAACCGCTTCTTCAAGAGGCACGGTCATCATAGTGTCTGAGTAAAGGGGCGGCAAAACGGTTCTTGACGGCACAGGCAAAGTTGTTACAGGTGGCAGATCCAGGGGTTCCTGCGAAAAGATTTCGTTACCGGCACTTGCAGATGCACGTTTTTTAGCGCCGCTTCGCACCACCGGTGCTTTTTTAGAGCGTATAACAGGCAGCGGTTGGGCTATTTCGGGCGAAACAGTTGAACCGGAAAGATCTCCTGTTCTGGTGATAGGCGGCAGGCTCATTTGCTGCGGTGCGCCTGAAGACCCTGAATTAACAACAATTGGCGGCAAAACCTCATTTTGCCCGTAATACTCTGGCGCATCCTGAGTCGCGCTATAAGGGTCAGCAACCCGGGTAGCGGCAGTCTGCATAGAGGTTGAAAAGCCATTCTGCTTCAGCTGCAACTGTGAGCCAGAATAACTTTGCCCCCAGGCTGAGGTACTTAACAGCCAGGCTGCCAATGCGACTATTGCGGTATTTTTTTTCATACCCAGCTCCTTTTCGCCCACACATCAGCATAAAGGATTTCAGCTTCTGCATGAACTTTTTAACGGCGTACAATACGCCGCGGGTCACATCGGCAGATATCTGAAGTTTAATTAGTATTTTTATCTAAAAAACCGCAAAAAATTGCAGACTTCAATATTCATTATTTAACAATGAATTCAAGCTTCTGGGCATTGTCAGTTCTACTGATAAGCGCATGCCCTCCCTTGCTCAATTTACCGAACAAAATCTCTTCGGCGAGCGCATCTTTGATCTCTTTCTGAATTACCCTTGCAAGCGGCCTGGCACCATGAACAGGGTCATAACCTTTTTCTGCCAGCCATAAACGCGCTTCGGCGTTGAGCTCAAGAGAAACACCGCGTTCTTTAAGCTGTGCGTTGAGTTCATTAATAAATTTATCGACAACCAGCTTCATGGTTTCCTGAGACAGAGCCGCAAAAGAAATTATGCCATCAAGACGATTTCTGAACTCTGGCGTAAAAAGCTTTTCGATAGCGGCTTTGCCTTTCCACTCGGCATCAAGCTCACCCCGCGAAAACCCGATTGAACCTTTTGCCATTTCACGTGCGCCAGCGTTCGAAGTCATTATAAGTATGACATTGCGAAAATCGGCTTTTTTACCGGTATTGTCGGTTAAGGTCGCGTAATCCATCACCTGCAGAAGTATATTAAAAACATCTTCGTGCGCTTTTTCAATCTCGTCAAGCAACAATACCGAATATGGGTGCTTACGAATTGAGTCTGTAAGCGCCCCACCCCGTTCATAGCCGATATAACCGGGGGGAGCTCCGATAAATCTGGCAACCGAATGCTTTTCCATATATTCGCTCATGTCAAACCTGAGAAAATTTACACCCAGCGAGTTCGCCAGCTGCTTGGCTACCTCTGTCTTGCCAACACCGGTCGGACCGGTAAACAAGAACGAACCGACCGGCCTTGTCGATCCGGTCATACCAGCGCGTGAAATTTTTATCGCACGCACGAGTGCCTCGATAGCTGGGTCCTGGCCAAAAATAACTTTTTGCAAATCTTCTTGCAGACTTTTGAGTTTATCAAGGTCAGAGGTGGAAATGCGGCGAGACGGAATCCGGGCTATTTTTGCCACGGCCTTTTCTATATGAGCCTGCCTGACGACTTTCTGCTTTTGATCTTTTGGTTTAGTCAGTTTCAGTATTGTGGCTGCTTCATCCATGACATCGATAGCCTTGTCGGGCAAAAACTGTTCTTGAATATATTTGGCAGACAGTTCTGCAGCAGCTCTCAGAGCCTTTGCTGTAAATTTTACTCCATGGAACTTCTCGTATACAGGCTGTAAGCCGGTAAGAATTCTGCGAGTCTCTTTTACACCAGGTTCATAGAGATCGATTTTTTGAAAACGCCGTGAAAAGGCACGATCTTTGTCAAAGTTCTTGTATTCTTCAAAAGTGGTAGTACCGATACATCTGAATTTTCCGGAGCCAAGAGCCGGCTTGAGAATATTCGCGGCATCGAGCGAGCCGCCGCTGACCGCTCCGGCACCAATAATTGTATGAATTTCATCAATAAAAAGAATCACGCCCGGTATTTTTTCGAGGCTCTTCATCGTCGCTTTCAGTCTGGCTTCAAAATCGCCACGGTATTTAGTACCGGCAAGCAACGCCCCCATGTCGAGCGAATAAATTTTGATATCTCTAAGAGTCTCTGGAACTTCACCCTGATGAATGCGCAGCGCTATACCTTCAACAATAGCCGTTTTGCCCACACCAGGCTCACCGACAAAAACAAGATTGTTTTTGCGACGACGATTCAAAACAATAATTGCCCGCGCAACTTCTCGACGACGGCCAATCAGGGGATCAATATCACCGCGGGCAGCCTTGTCGTTGAGACATTCGGCAAAACTGGCCAGAGGGTTGCCAATAGAAGCGCTATCGGCGTCTTCCTGTTCATTAAAATCAGCTTCGCTATAACCATCTTCGTCATCACTGAGTTTTCTGACGCCATGAGAAACAAAATTGAGCACATCCAGCTGTGAAACATGCTGTTTTTGGAGAAAGAAGACAGCGTGCGAATCGGTTTCCCGAAAAATGGCAACCAACAGATCGGCAGCACGAGCTTCTTTTCGTTCTGACGCCTGCACCTGAAGCATCATATGCTGTATTACCCGCTGAAAAGCGAGAGTCGGCACCGATTCCTGCTCTGAGCCGGCGGGAATTACAGGCACATTTTCAGCAATATGATCATCGAGGTCTGCTTCGAGTTCAACCAGGTTACAACCACAGGCCCTCAAAATGCCTGCCCCTTCATTGTCGTGAAGCAGCGCATAAAGAAGATGCTCTACGGTTATGTATTCGTGACGTTCGGCCGCAGCCTGCTCAATCACAGCCTGCAGAATAATATCAAGATCTTTACTGATCATTCTTTCTCCATATCGCATTTAAGCGGAAACCCGCTCTCGCGGGCAGCGGCATGCACCTGAGCAATTTTAGTCTCGGCGATTTCTCGTGTAAAAACACCTGCCAGACCTTTTCCATTGCGATGAACATGTAGCATTATACTGGTTGAATCTACTTTTGACCGGCCAAAAACGGTTTCAAGAATCTCAACCACAAATTCCATTGTGGTGTAATCATCATTAAGAAGAAAAACCTTATACATAGAAGGTTTGGTGGTCTTCTGTCTTGTTTTTTCAACAACCCCGCGCTGCGGAGTCTGCTCATTCTGCCCCATTGGCAGGTCCCTCCTTCAGTCTGGCCAGTTCAGATGCAACCTGCTCATTTTCAGTGTTCAGGTTTTCCCAGGCTGCCATAGCCGTGTCAAGGGAACTATTGATCTCGGCATGGCGGCGAGCAGCATCTGCAACTTCGGCAGCGTTCCAGCCATGCGGCGGGTCAGCCAACTGCCCTTCAACTTCGGCCAGTAAACGTTCAAAATGTTCAATTTTAGACTCATGTTCGTCTATTTCGCGCTTTATCTTCTGCAAACGGTTGTTAAGCTGCTTCTGCTGCTTAACATTTTCGCGGGCCAGCTGTTTGCGATCAGACACCTGCACAGATGCAGACGCTGTAGCCGCGACATCTGCGTCTTCAGCACTAATTTCACGGCGTTGCCGTGCCCACATATACTGACTGTAATTACCCTCATAAAGAGTCGAACAACCATTCTCGATTGCTAAAATTCTGTTGGCAAGGCTATCGAGAAAAAAACGGTCATGTGAAACAATGATTATAGTGCCGGGAAAATCTTCGAGAGCATTCAGCAGAGCTTCGCGACTGTTAATGTCGAGATGATTTGTCGGTTCATCGAGCAGCAGAAGATTGCAGGGTCGAAGCATCATACGCGCAAGCCCAAGACGGCTTTTTTCACCACCCGAAAGCACTCTTACCTTTTTTTCGACATCATCGCCCGAAAAAAGAAAAGCGCCCAGCAGGTTGCGCACTTCAGGCACAACATCGAGAGGGGCTTCACGCATCACGCGATCTTTAACC
The DNA here is from genome assembly GCA_009928855.1 of Erysipelotrichia bacterium. GTDB lineage: Bacteria > Muiribacteriota > Ozemobacteria > Ozemobacterales > Ozemobacteraceae > Rifleibacterium. The sequence continues at coordinate 10,882 of SABV01000052.1, forward strand.
GTCTCGTCGCCCTCAAAGCTGATTTCTTCGTCCTGAGCAAAATAACCAAAATGGGCTCGATAACCGGTTTCGAGACGACCGTGCCAGAGAGCGTCTTCGCCGGCCAGAATTCGCATCAGCGTTGTTTTACCGGCCCCATTTTCGCCGATGATTGCCAATCGGTCGCCACGGTTGAGCACAAACGAAACATCTTTGAGAACCTGGTGATCGCCGTAGGCTCTGGTAATGTTTTCGCCGCGCAGAACGATCTCGCCGCTGCTTTCACACTTCGGAAAACTAAAACTCAGCTTGGGCAAAGCCCTTATCTGAGAGACTTCTTCTATTTTTTCGAGCTGCTTTATGCGACTCTGCACCTGAGAAGCCTTGCTGGCCTTGTATCTGAAACGTTCGATAAACTTTTCGACCCGTTTGCGCTCGCGATCCTGTCGTTCTTGTGCCGCTTGAGCTTCGACGGCCCAGATTTCTCTGGCTTCAAGAAACCCTGAATAATTACCCCTGAAAACGCGAGAACCTTCTGGCACAATCGCCACAACTGAGGTCGCGAGCTCATCCAGAAAATAACGGTCATGCGAAACAACAAGAATGCCCCCGGTATAAGAAGCCAGATAATTTTCTAGAAACGAGATAGAAGAGATATCAAGATAGTTTGTAGGCTCGTCGAGAAGCAGGTAATCAGGTTCGGTTAAAAGAAGACGCACAAAATAAGCACGCATCTGCCAACCACCAGAAAACGTTTTTAAAGGGTCATGAAATCGAGCTTCCGGAAACCCGAAGCCTTTAAGCAATCGTATGGTTCTGGCCTGCCATGTGTATCCGCCGGCCTTTTCGTAGTCGGCAATGAGGCGCTCATATTCATCTTGAATTGCACCAGAAACTTTACCTGACGCCATATCAGCTTCTATTGTTTCAATACGGCTTCTGATGTCTTTAAGACGTTCAAAAGCCTGGGTAACTAGCTCCCAGAGGGTCATTGTCTCTTTTTCTGTGGCCCAGTCGCGGTTATCGGCCAGAAAAATTTCCTGCGGGAGATAGCCGATTCTACTGTCTTTTGGACGTGTAACAGAGCCTGAATCAGGGTGTTCGTGCCCCAGAATGATTTTCATCAGAGTGGTTTTGCCCGAACCATTGCTTCCGACCAGTGCCACGCATTCGCCCGGGTTTACGGCAAAAGTTACGTCAGAAAAAAGGGTTCTGACGCTAAAAGATTTTTCGAGACTGTTTATCTGCAATGACATATTTTTTGCCTGCCTTAGAGAAATGAATTTTACCATTTTGCGGCCTTACTTTCAATGAATACCCGGCCCGAATTGCAAGTCAGGCAAGCTTTTCTGCAAACTTTGACTTGCCAGGCCTCAAGGCTTAAAATAGCAAGAGAGAGATCAGGAGAAGATAAAATGAGCAAAATGGGTAATAGTTCAGGGCACTCGCTTGCCCTTTTAACCGATCTTTACCAGCTGACCATGGCTTACGGGTATTGGAAAACAGGTCACACAAACAAAGAAGGCATTTTTAACCTGTTTTTTCGCAAAAACCCGTTTGAAGGGGGCTATACGATAGCATGTGGCCTTGAGCAGGTTATCGAACTTTTATCTACCTTCAGCTTTGATTCGTCTGACATAGACTATCTTGCGGGGCTTACCGGCAATGATGAAAAACCGCTTTTCGAGAAGGGTTTTCTTGATTACCTCGCAAACATGGAATTTTCATGCGATGTCGATGCAATCGAAGAAGGAACTGTGGTTTTTCCCAATGAGCCGCTGCTTCGCGTCAAAGGGCCAATAACGCAATGTCAGATTCTTGAAACTCCGCTGCTCAACATAATAAATTTTCAAAGTCTCATTGCAACCAAAGCTTCGCGAATATGCAAAGCAGCACAGGGTGACCCGGTCATGGAATTTGGACTGCGACGAGCACAGGGCATCAACGGAGCGGTCTCTGCGAGCAGGGCGGCATATATCGGTGGTTGCAGCAGTACATCGAATGTACTGGCCGGCAAAATGTTCGGGATTCCGGTCAAGGGCACACATGCCCACAGCTGGATAATGTCATTTGACAGCGAAGAAGAGGCATTCAGAGAATATGCCGGCGCCATGCCCAACAACAGCATGCTGCTCGTCGACACATATGACACCCTGGAGGGCGTGCGCAATGCAGTCAAAATCGGCAAAGAGCTGCAGCAGAAGGGCCATAGACTCAGCGGCATAAGGCTTGACTCTGGAGACCTGGCGTATTTAAGCATTGAAGCCCGCAAAATTCTTGACGCCGGCGGTTTTTTTGACGCGGTAATCTGCGCCAGCAATGATCTCGACGAACACATCATCACAAGCCTCAAGCAGCAGGGTGCCCAAATAAGCCTCTGGGGCGTGGGAACCAGGCTGGCAACAGGGCACAGTCAGGCTGCGCTCGGCGGCGTCTACAAACTGGTAGCAATGCGCGAACCTGGCCAGCAATGGCAGCATCGCATCAAACTTTCCGAGCAGAGCATTAAAATTACCACTCCAGGAGATCTGCAAGTCAACCGCTATATTAAAAACAACGAAACTGTCGGCGACATGATTTTTGACCAGCTTCTCGGAAAGCCCGACAGTCACTTGATAATCGACCCTCTCGACAGCACCAGGCGCAAACATATGCCAGAAGATGCCGAAGTCTTCGAGCTTTTAAGACCGGTCGTTAAAAAAGGCAAAATAATTGCCACGCCCGAAAGCATTCACAACCTCAGAAACCGCGCCCAAAAGAGCCTGAGCACATTTCACGAGGGTATAAAACGCTTTGTAAACCCACACAGATACCCTGTGGGGCTCGAAGAAAAAATTCACACGCTCAGAGCAGATATGATTATTAAAAACCGCAAATAATATGACTTTATCGCGCTAAGCGAACTGTTTTTTATCACAGTCGAATTAGAGAGGAGAGGAAAATGAAAGCACTTGTTCTTGTTGACCTGCAAAATGATTTTATGCCCGGAGGCGCTCTGGCAGTTGTCGATGGCGATGCAGTGATACCGCTGGCAAACTGGCTGGCAGCTAAATTTCCGATAGTCGTAGCGACACAGGACTGGCACCCGCATGATCACCAGAGTTTCGCCGTTAACAACCCCGGGAAAATGGTTGGTGACGTAATAGATTTAAATGGTTGCCAGCAAACCCTGTGGCCGGCACATTGTGTTCAGGAAAAGCATGGCGCCGATTTTCACCCTGATTTAAAGCGAGAGTTGATTCAGATGGTTTTTAAAAAAGGCATAAACCCTGAAGTTGATTCTTACAGCGGTTTTTTTGACAATAACCGAAAATACCCGACCGGGCTCGAAACCTGGCTCAGAGAGAAAGGCGTAACCGATGTCTATATTCTCGGGCTGGCAACTGACTACTGCGTAAAACACACAGCCATAGATGCTGCCAGTCTTGGTTTTAACACCTATCTGATCGAAGACGCATGCCGGGGAGTAGATCTGAATGCGGGCGACAGTGCCAGGTCCATATCAGCAATGAAAGATGCTGGCGTCAAAGCCATCTCAAGTCGTGAACTTCAGGTTGCTTTCGCATAACGCCTAAAACGGCTGTAACAGGCCTCTGCTTTTTGACCGTCAAGCATTGCGATGCGGCCCCAAAAGCATTATTGTCGTTATAAGCATTGACTCGCAGACACACAAAGTTTGTGGTAATTTTGTGTGTCTGAAAAAAACGACTTTACCACAGGTGGCTTGATGACAGACAAAAGGCGCCCCGGCAGCATTTTCAAGATGCTGCCAGCATTATTTATTGCCCTGTTTTTTGGACTTTCACTTGTAGCAGCAATGCTTTATCCTGGCGGGTCTCAGAAAGACCTGACCACTTCAGGATTTGGATGGCACGAAAACTACTGGTGCGAACTGCTGAACCCTGAAGCAATGAACGGCAAGCCCAACCCTGGAATGCCTTTTGGGGTTATTGGCATGTTCTGCCTTGGTTCTGCCATGTCAATCTCATTCTATCTACTACCGGTCTACTGCCCGACTACAGCGGGGCAACAGGCGATTGTGCGAATTTCTTCGATGCTGGCAAGCTTTTTTGCCTGCATGCTTTTTACCGGCTATCATCACCCGATGCTGCTTGGATTTAGTATTTTTACTTTTGTTACCATATTAACAGCCTTGATCATTTTAGCCGAAGGAAAGCAGTTCAGAAGCTTTTGTTCAGGTCTGGTCGTATTTTTAATGGTTCAGATCAACAATGTAATTTATTACTTGAACTGGCACAAAGAAATATTGCCTTCTTTTCAGAAGGCAACCATCATACTCGTTGTTTTATGGGTGCTGTCGCTAAGCCTGAAATTTAGAGGCCCCACTTGCCCCGATTGATTTCAGAAGTTTCAAATTCAAAGCCACCCTCACTCGACATCTTTTTAAAATCATCGATCTGGTTAACGATTTCCTGGCCAGAGTTAAACAGCTGCGCTTTGGCATTATAAAACTCTTTGATAGCGCCAGTTTTCATGTTTGACGACAAAAATCCGCCACCACCACCGGCAGAAACCACCTTTTCCCAGCTCAGATCGCCCTTTTCCGTCATATTAGCAAGGGCCTGCTTAACTGCATTTGCCCGATCTTTTTCAGAATCTGACAGTTTTCCATCACAACCGACATCAAACATGGCCTTCGAGTCAAGCTCTAGAATATCTTTGTCGAGCTTTGTTATGCTAGTTTCTACATCTTTAAGACCCTTAAACAGGTCATCCTTAACTTTTTGCAACTGACCAATGGTCATATTGCTGATATCTGCACCGGCCGCCGACCACTCACTGGAAAAATCCTGAACCAGCTGTTTTGCATCGGCCTTAACTCCAGCCATTATACTGCCCTGTGTCGCGAAAAACTTGCTAACATCACCCACGTCACGCCAGTATTTGTCGAGTTCTTCTGAACTGTCTTCGTGCATAACAATCAATTTTTCTTGTGAATATTCAGGCTCTTCACCCTCTTTTATGCCATCAAAGCCGGCCTTAACCTTGAGACTGACCACCAGCCTGCCAACACCGTCGATAGCCGGTGCCACGCCAAATTCTTCAACATTACGGCAGATAACCCATTGTTTTCCCTCAAAGCGCCTTATTAAATCGGGTTTGACATAAAGATAGCTCAAAGCTACGTCTTCTTCTTTTTTACTTCCTGATTTGCGAACCTTGATAGAAATTACATCGTCACTAGCCTGTTTAAAGGTGCCTTTTCTCGCCTGACTCAGGTCGCTTTCGAGTATTTTCAGAACTTTATTGGCTTCTTGTTTGACAAAGTCTCGACTGGCCACTAAAGCCCGTTTATTAGCCGATTCCTTCAGCAAGAAATACATGGGCACGGATAAAACCGCAAGAATAAAAAAAGCCACCATCAGCTCAATAAGAGTCATGCCGTTTTTTCGCATAATTTCCTCCATAGGACCCCATCAGGGCCTGACAATCAAAAATGATTTATTACGAACCAGAGGCGGAGAGCCAGCCCTGCTGAACGAGCAGATAATATCTGCCTGAACCATTGTTTTATCTACCTTACCGTCCTTCATTAAAAATTTCCAGGTTCCCTCAACTTTGAAATCCTTGAATTTTGTCTGAACTTTTAACACTTCACTGAGACTGATCGGATAAAAGCCATCTGAAAGCTGAAAAGGTCCGGCACTCGCCTTATCTTCGCCATCTGCCTCTATTCGCTCATAGAATCTCTTAAAAGGCATAGCCATAATTTCGGATTTAACACTCTCAAGAATGCGTTCAGCCATCTGAATTTTTTCTGTCTCAATCGCGGTTGCTGCGTCATCTGACGAAATCTGCATTAACGGCACCAGCGCCATCATAAGAATAGCCATTGCAATACAGATCTCGACGAGGGTAATCGCGTTGTTATTTGCCAGCTTTCGCACTTTCATCCGCAGAGTCCTTTCTTACTGGGGTCTTACAAACTGAAACATGGCAGTTTGAGAGCTGAAAGTGACGTAATACCGTGTCGGGTCCCATTTTGAAACGGGTCGAATCATCGACAGCAGAGAGCTACGGCAATGGTTCGACTCATAATACACATGCAGATCACCCTGGCAGTCTTTGCGGTTAAAACGATTTACGACAAGATTTCCATATACATTCAGTCTGGCGCCAATTGGGTTCATTACGCCTTTGTCGCCAAAAAGACAGGCTCTGACTGAACGCTCACCATAGTGATTAACAATCGCCCCATTGCGTGCCACAAGCGAAAAGAGTGTGGCATTGCCATCAGCATCGTAATCTTCACGGGTAATGTCGCCTTTGAGGTGAATATTGGCAGCGGCAACAATAATACCGCGCCCCATTACGTGCAAATCTTCAAGCCACAAATTGTCGTTTACAAAAGTAATACCATCGCAGATAAAAGTTTTTTTGCCGTTATATTCAATGCAGCGATTTTCGATGTCGCGGTTGAATTCAGTTGAAGACGGGTAAAAATAGCTGGCCTTCTTGAGATACTGTGTCGGCGAATAAGTATTTGCCGGAAGGTTGCCCTCATCATCTGGACTCCAGGCCTTTTCAGCCTCTTTATCGTCTTTGTATGGGGGAAATCCGCAGAAGCCATAAGGCTCTTTATAAGCCTTAGCCCACAACCATGGAATCGGTATCTCAAGCCCTAGAAAGCCGATCATCGGAATTGGCGGAATCAAAATTTTGACCAAAGTCATCTTGATATGCGAATAAACCTTTTTGAGATAGCCTTCTACCCGCAGCGAAAAAGGGAATTCAAGGTGAAAATTACCAAAAAGCAGTGTTCTGGCAAACCTTGGCGGAATCGGTAACCAATATGTTCCAGCACTTCCAGGTTCGCCGCCACCAAAATAGCCCCAGTCAAATGGTTCACCATCAGCCCAGAAATTATAGTAAACACTGGTAAAAGCTGGAACAACATTATGCGCTTTTTCTGAATGATCCGAGGGATGACTGCCACTGCATGCAGTTTTATCGCCATCTTTGTGCGGAAACAGCAGAGCCACTATCTCCATTTTTTTTAGAACATCAACATCGAGAGACAATTCTTCAAACATTGTCAGCTTAAGAAGCATCTCTTTAGTGCCATTTACCCTCACCAGACCAGGCAATTGAACTTTTCTGGCCAGATCTTTGATGTCGAACTTAAAGAGATTTTCGATTGACTCCCAGGCTGATTCGAGTGAAGGCATGTTATGAATGACGATATCGCCGGTGCCCTCGTTCCA
>SABV01000347.1 GCA_009928855.1 Erysipelotrichia bacterium
GGCGGTATGCCAAGTTTTCGTGCCAGCAGCAGGCGCAACCGACGCAGATTTTCAAACAGTGAGCTTTCTGGCCCGTCGGGCAGTTGTGTCGCTGAGGCTTTTCTTGTTTTTTTAGCCTGGATTCTAGCCACCGGGTGCCCCAGTCGCACCGCTTCATTGCCCTTGCATACTTCAAGCCCGGATGCCGTCATTTTCAGAAGCGGGTATTCGCCTTCAGATACGGCGATGTGCCCTTGTACTATGAGCTGGTCTATCCAGGCTCTGATGGCTTTTTCGGGTGTGTCCTTCAGCAGGCCGAATACGCGTAATGTATCATGCCCGTTGGCAATAATTCTGTCGTCGTTGGCTCCTAGAAGCACTTTTGTTATATATCCGGCCCCAAAACGGTTTTCGGTGCGATAAACGGCACTGAGAATTTTTTGGGCAGTGAGCTGCGCTTCTTCAGGAGGCAGCGCTCTCGTTTCTCCGAGACAGACGTCACAGGCGCCGCAGCCAGATTCTGTTATAGCCGTCTGCTCGCTGGAGTCTGCCGGGTATGGTTTGCCAAAATGCTCGGCAAGCAGACGATGCCGGCAGATTGGAGAAATGGCATAACGCCCGATTTCGTTCAGCTGACGCTCTATAACGCGTCGGCGTGCTGTAGAAATTCCTTCTTCGCGAAAAGAAAGGGCTTTGTGCGTGACAAGATCACCGACCGAAAAAAGAAGTATGCATTCGGCAGGCTCACCGTCACGACCGGCGCGACCTGATTCCTGCTGATAATGTTCGATAGATTTTGGCGTGTTGGCATGCACCACATAACGGACGTTTGAACGGTCTATGCCCATGCCGAAAGCTATGGTTGCAACAACTACATCCAGGCGTTCATGTACGAAGTCGTCCTGAGCAGTTGATCGCAGGGTGGCATTTAAACCCGCATGATATGGGGCACATGAAACACCGGCTCTGATAAGCGTTTTTACCAGCCGATCTACTTCTTTCCGGGTCTGGGCATAGACTATGCCGCCCTCTCCGTGATGTCTTCTTATTACTTCAAGTACCTGCTGGCTCTGGTCATGGCGAGGAAAAGACCGATAAGTCAGATTTGGTCGGTCAGGGTGCCCGATCAGACAGCGTGGGTTATGAAGTGCCAGTTGACTGCTGATATCCTGCTGAACCTGCGGAGTCGCGGTCGCTGTGAGCGCGATGCGCGGAACGCCTGCAAAACCGGCAAAAAGAGGCCCGAGCTGGCGATACTCTGGCCTGAATTCGTGGCCCCAATGAGAAACACAGTGGGCTTCGTCTACTGCAAACAGGCCGAGGCGCGGTCTGATAAGATCTGAGAGGTCGCCTGATACAAGCCGCTCAGGGCTTACATACAAGAGATTCAGGGTTCCGTTGTGCAGGTCTGCGTAAATTTTTCGTCGGTCTTTTTCGCGGGTTTGCGAATGTAACGCACCGGCACTCAAGCCGATTTCATTGACCGCGGTAACCTGGTCGTCCATGAGTGCTATGAGCGGCGAAACCACAAGAACCAGCCCGATGCCACATGCAGCCGGCAACTGGTAACAAAGACTTTTACCTCCGCCGGTCGGCATGACAATAAGTGTGTCTTGCCCAGAAAGAACTGAATTAACAGCCTCTTGCTGCAACGGGCGAAAAGTCGTGTAGCCCCAGAATTTTTCGAGGGCCTGTATCGGGCTTAATTTTTGCATGGTTTATGTTATATATAAGTAACAGCTTTTGTCTTATCAGGCAAGCTGGCGCTCGATGCATTTCTATCAATTATGCCTGGCGCTTCCAAGGGGTTTTTAATGCTCAAACTATTTTATCTGAAGGCGCTGAATAGACCTCGACAATTTTGTCGCAACAGGTGTGGGTGAAATTGCATGAATAATTTTTCTACCAGAGATAGATGGTGGGTATACGCTGGCCTGCTGATAATGATTTTTCATGCATGGCTTGGCGTTTCGCTGCATCGACTTGTTAATTCAACCCTTGCTGAAAAGGCCGACCTTTTCCTTTCGTCATTGACCTCCAGCGCTGAACAAACTCTTCAGGCCAGTCATTATCTTGAAGAACGTATTGTTGACAGTTTAAAGCAGATTGCTGCCGAAATAGCTTCGACTCCCTCAGAACTTCTAACCGGCGAATGGCTTGAGACATTGCGGCAAAAGCATGATCTCAAAGCAATCAGTATTTATGACAGTCGTGGGCGTGTTAAAGTGTCTCATGACATGGCATTGATTGGCACTGATATGCCGTCAGACTACGAATGCCACGATATTTTACAGGGAAGCAGGTCTGAGCATGTTTTTGGCTTCAGCGAAGGGATATTTTGCGAAACCGATGCCTTTGGAATCGCCTTGCGTTTACCTGGCGGTGATGTATTAAGGCTGCTTACCGGTGTTGATTTTGTTCTTGGATTCGAAAAAAATGTCGGCCTGGTTTCTTTGATTGCAAGATTCAGGCAGCATCCTGGAGTAATGCGTCTTGACCTGGTAAACATTTCCGGGGAATCAATGCTGGGTGAGACTTCTGGCGATGATGCTCCAGGATTTTCTGCCTCCAGAGATTTTGTTTTACATGGAATTCCTCAGGGACGCTTTGAGGTTATACTCGTGGATAAGGACTTGTCTGATCTACAGAAAGCTGGTTTTATGGCAATTCTTGCCTCATGCTTCTTCGCTTTGCTTGGATTAAAACTTTTAAACAGTCGCATACATCGTTACTCTGAACGACTCGAAGAGCAGAGGCAAATTGAAGAGACCCGCAAGCGTATCGAAGGGCTTGGGCGAGTTGTGGCTGCAGTTGCCCATGAAGTTCGAAACCCGCTTAATACAATTACTCTGGCATTGAATGCTCTAAGATATGATCTTGAAGAAGCCAGGTCAGTCGAAAAAGTTGAGCCGAGACTGAAATTGCTTGAGGATACGGTTGCTCAAGCCGATCAGATGGTCAAAAACCTTTTGCAGGCGAGCAGACCGATTATGCCTCAGTTCAAACAAATTCTTGTGCCAGATTGGTTTCAAAACATTGCCGTAACTTTTCAGTCTACTTTTGCTGGTATAAAAGTTCTGGTCGAAAACGCGGCTATTGGCGAATTTTATGCTGATCCTGATCTTCTGCAGCGTCTAATCTGGAATTTGTTTTTGAATGCTCACCAGGCCGGGGCTGATACTATAAAAATTATTGTTTGTCAGACCACCGCAGGAACAACCGTTGACGTAATAAACAACGGTCCGCCCATTCCTGAAGAGGTGTGTGCAAATCTTTTTGTTCCCGGCAATACAAGCCGGCCAGAAGGATCTGGCATGGGACTCTATAATTGCCAGAGAATTTGCGCGGCCCACAATGGCACGATTCGTGCTCTAACTGAGGAAGGCCAGGTAAAATTTAATATGTTTTTTCCGCCGAAACAGGAGAAAAACCGCTTTGAGTAAACAGCTGTCGATTTTGATTGTTGATGACGATTTTCAGCAGGCTAACTTGCTGGCCGAGGCCATAACTCGCATGGGCCACCGGGCGCAGACCAGTCAGGTGCCCGAAGATGCTCTTGATATTTTAAAAAATCAGAGCTTTCATCTCGTGATAACCGATTTGCGCATGCCGGGCATGGA
>SABV01000348.1 GCA_009928855.1 Erysipelotrichia bacterium
TGGCGTGATCGATAAAATGACCAGTATTATTGAGCCACAGAAGTAATAAGAAATGCCCAACAAGTGCGTCGACGAGGAAAAACCGGCCGGATCACGGGTCTTGCTTGCGCAACACCCGCGCCCGTCTCGGTTTTCCGGTCACGACACTCAGGCTCTGTTTATAACGTTTTACGACAGATAAAATGTGAGTAGAAATGAGCAAAAAACCATTAAAACACCAGCCGGCTTCAGAACCGCTGGTCGGCGAAAAAGCGGCCGCCGCGGCTGTCTTTGAGCTACAGGTGACTGAAATTACCGCTGACCGGGCGAAATACCCGGTGCAGACCCGCTGTAAGACCATCGGTTTCTTTTCGACGCTTGAACGGGCCGAAGCCTGCATGCGCAGCGAGGCCAACACCCGTGCCCACCATTTCACTATAAAAACGAAATTTCTCGACGCCACAGAGCCAGAGTTGTGGCTCTGTGAGCAGCGGGTCTATGACCGCCAGGGGCGTTTCCACGGTATCCGCTTTTCTGAAGACACTCAGTTTGCCGGGGTCAGCCCCGAAAAATGCCGGTTCAGCGAAGGCGATATCGTCGAAATAATACAGAACGGCCAGCTCAGGCCCGGAATCATTTCCCTGCTGCCCATAAGCCCCGAAAGGGCCGCCAGAATTCCGGTAATCGACCAGAGCGACAACAGCTATTGCATCGAACTTGCCGGCAATGGCAGAAGTCACGATCATCTGCCCGAATGCGACATTTTCGCGCCGACTTTTCAGGTGAGCGCGGCTACAAAGGCCCGGCTTCTGCGCATTTACCGGGGTCTCAAGACTTCATGGGTCTGAAACCATTACCCTGATACTTGCCACGAAATATGCCATGTCTTCTGCCGGCGACTGGTGCTGACGATCGACCAGCCTCGCCATCGTGACCCCCCCGGTCTGGAAAATATCAATCGATGCTGCCTGCGCCATTCTTGCCATGCGGTTTATCTGACGCGGCAGGTAGCGCCGCATGAGCAGACCGATCGAGCTGCAGGCGGCACCGAAGAACCCCTTTCCCGACCAGTGCGGCAAATATTCACCCCTGTCAACCGCTACCAGAGGCACCCCGGCCATTGCGAGGCAATCAATGACCCGGTCCTCGTGGGAGACGGTCATTTCAAGACACAGACCGTCATAATTAAAGCGCAGCGCGGGGTTGAACTCTCTGACGCGAAACGAAAACAGGCCGCAGGCAGTCGGCGCAACGTCGACCACCGTCAGGCCAGCTTTTGCGAACATGCCCGGAAGAATTTCAACCAGCGTTCCGGCTATCTGCTGAGGTTTTAAATACTTCATCGGCCAGGCCCCCATTTAAAAATCTGCACCTGCCCCATTCTGCCCCGCCCGCTGCGACATAACGCGGCGCAATGCAAAACTTGCAAAAATTTTTTCCCGGCTACCCGTGTTCAAGATTTCAAAGCTGCCCCGGGTGAGCCGCTCGGCTTTGTTCATGAGCAAATCGATAGTATGACACACTTTGTCGGTGCCGGCGGTTAGTGTTGATATGTTGAAACAGATTGTTGGAGTCGGTTTGCTTTGATTTAGAATTGAAAAAGTGATGTAATTGTGTTATAATTATGATGTAATGATGTAGAAAATAACAGGCGGAGGTTTTATATGCCGCGAACCCAGATCACTCTCAATGACGATCAATACAGATTTCTCGTCGAGTTTTCAAAGCAAACCGGCAAATCCATTTCGGCCATAATTAGAAAAGCCGTTGACCATCTGCGTTCTGAGGAAAAAACTCCGAATCGGCTGGTTCTCAAGCTGGTTGGTGCTTTTGAAGCCGACCGACCCGACGTATCTGTGCATCACGATGAAATTCTATGGGGCGAAGATCGCAACCGGAAGGGCAAGTCATGAAGGTATTTGTCGATACTTCCGCCTTTTTTGCGATTATGGTTCGTAACGACTACATGCACGTCCGGGCCCGCGAAACATTCAAAAGGCTTCTTGAAACCCCGGTTGAATTGTACACAACGAGTTATGTCGTTCTCGAAACCATCGCTCTGTTGCAGGCACGGGTAGGGCTTGATGCGGCGCGAAGTTTTCAGCACGAGTTTCTGTCGATATTCAAGGTTTGCTGGATAGATCAGAGTCTTCATGAAAAAGCTTTTCGCCGTCTTGAGCTGAGGGGCCGCCGCGAAATAAGCCTTGTTGATTGTGCCAGTTTTGTCTGGATGGAAGAATCCGGCGCCACCTATGCCTTCGCCTATGACGAACACTTTTCAGCCGAAGGCTTCACCCTCTTTGGCGCCCCGGAAGACGTTAAATAAGTAGTCAGTCTGTAAGCATCTGCGACAAGATTCCGGAAATCAGATTCCGGCATTAATCAGAACTGAAATGAAACTGATCAGGTGATGCCGTTGCAGAGGTCTGCCTGCAATTTTTGCCCAATAAGACTGATTGTAGTATATTGCTTACCAGTCAATGAGAATTGAACGCAGTGTAAAAAGACAGAACGCATGCAGAATCGGGGTCACAGATGGCGGTAGAAATCTGGCTATGAAAGCAAAATCTGAATTGAGCTCTGCCACAGAATATAAAAACTGGCTCCTGGAGCTGAAACAGAAGTTTCGTCAGGCGCAGCTTAAAGCTGCTGTCAGGGTCAACTCGGCTTTACTCGAATTTTACTGGGAACTTGGCGCCTCGATTGTTGAAAAACAAAAAAAAGTAACCTGGGGCGGTGGCTTTCTTAAACAGCTGAGCATTGACTTGATGGTTGAGTTTCCTGATGTCAAAGGATTCTCAGAAGCAAATTTGAACTATATCCGTCGCTGGCATTTATTCTATGTTCAAAGCGTTTCTAATAGTGGCACAAGCTGTGCCACTATTTCAAAACAACTTATTTCTGAACTATTTGAAATCCCTTGGGGTCATAATCGAGTCATCATATCTAAATGTGAAACCATAGAGAAAGCACTCTTTTATGTTCACAAAACCATTGCTAACAGCTGGAGCCGAGCCGTTCTCACCCATCAGATTGAGAGTGGCCTTTACGAACGAAGCGGCAAAGCAATAACCAATTTTGCAAGAACACTGCCAGAAACACAATCAGAGCTTGCCCACGAGCTGATAAAAGATCCGTATGTTTTTGATTTTTTAACATTCACTGAAGATTATCATGAAAAAGAACTCGAAAAAGCGCTGATAGACCACATTGCTCACTTTCTCGTCGAACTTGGTGCCGGTTTCGCCTACATGGGCAGGCAGGTTCCCATACAGGTCGGTAAAAAAGACTTTTACATTGACCTGCTTTTTTATCACGTAAAAATGCATTGCTATGTCGTAGTAGAACTGAAAACCGTCGATTTTGAACCGGAGTTTACCGGAAAACTCAACTTCTATCTCAAAGCGGTGGATATGCAGATAAAATCTGACCGGGATGAACCCACCATCGGCATTCTCCTCTGTAAAGACAAAGATAAAGTAGTGGTTGAATACGCCCTCAGCGATATCAACAAGCCGATGCCTACAAACGCCGACCTGCTTAAACTTATAAAAGGCAAAGTCGCATTCGTAAATCCTGATTACGGATATGTCGCAA
>SABV01000053.1 GCA_009928855.1 Erysipelotrichia bacterium
TTTTTTTGTTTAGAGAATGCTGATAATGAGGCGTCGGGTGCGTGGGCCGTCAAACTCGCATAAGAATATGCCTTGCCATGTGCCCAGAACCAGTTCATTATCGGCAACTATAAAATTATGACAGGTGCCAAGCAGGCTTGATTTAACATGGGCTGCGCTGTTTCCTTCTGAATGAAGATCTGCCGGGTCATGAACCGGGTAAGCACTTTCCAGTCGCCTTAAAAAATCTGTTACTACGTCAGGGTCTGCATTTTCATTAACGGTCAGCGCGGCTGTAGTATGTGGCACTGATACAAGAATGTGGCCATTTTTTATGCCCGATGCCCTAACTGCTTTTTTTATGATAGTGGTTACATTGACGAATCCCTGCTGAGAAGGAGTTTTAACGATTTCTTCATAGATCATTCAAGGGCTCCTTCGCTGGTTATGATCAATATTTTGCCCGCGTCGAGATTTATAATTGCAGGCAGGCCGGTTGTCGGGGTTTCTATGTTGCCGCCAGGCAGATGTATTCTGCAGATTGATGATTTTAGCATTCGTTTTGGCAATCTGAGAGTTTTCGTTTCGCTCGAACTGTTATTGACGGCTATCAGAGCGTGTTGCCCTTCTGGAGTCGATTTTACGTATCCTCTTATTCCACGCTTATCCGCTTTCCATTCACCGAAGGGGATAACGGTTCCTTCTCTGTTAAAGAGACGGTCTGAGAATTTAATCTGCAATATAATTTTCATAAATGCCGGAAGGTCGGAATCTATGCCTCTGGCAAATTCTGCCGGGCCTGACTTAAGCACATCAATGCGCTCAAATATGCCTTTTTCTGAGCCGGCTGCGAACATTACATCAGAGCTCATCAGCGCTGCCAGTGCAAAATCCTGTTTCATCATTTCGACAGTGGCCTTGCGTACCTCTGGCTCAATCATATTAAGGCTATTCAGCTTTTCGTATTCTACAAACTTTCTGACAATGGCTTTGTCATTCAGCCCTTTAATCTCATTGCTTCTTAAACGGGCGTATGATTTCATTGCGGGCATGAGAGTGTCATGGCTGCTGTATATAGTGCATGTTGGCAGAGCTTTTGAGCGTTTGTAGAGAGTATAAATGTCGGTTGGAATGTAAAGACCGCCGCTATACCAGTAGATGTTGTTGAAAAACCGGTCAGCTCCTGCGGCAATTCCTGATTCAGCCAGTTTTATCAGCTTGCTCATGCCCAGATTCTCAGCAAGAAACCACACATGTTCACAGCGTTGGCGTGTTTCTTTTACAATGCGCTTAAGCCCTTCGGGATCAAGCCCCCATGCCGCATCAATTCTGATAGCGTTTACGTGCATTTTTTCGACGTGTGGGTAAATAACGCGTTCGAGCCAGTAGTTCTGCAGCTCATGATCAGCATTGTTAAGAATGTAAGCGCCCCAGTTGATTCTAACCCTGTTGCCATCAGCATCTTCGTCGTCTGCTCCGGCTTCTATGCCGTTATGTTCATAATTTTTAAACCATTGGCGTTTAAGATTTTCAGCCTGCCAGCTTGCGTGATTGAAGGGGATGTCAATCATTCTGTCCATGCCAAGCTCTTTTACATAAAGCATAAAATCGGCAAAATTTTGCCATGTGGCAAACAATGGGCAGGGTTTTTCGTAATCTTTGACTACGTATGCAGAAAAATCCGGCAAAAAATGAGGCAGAATGAGCAATACGTTGACGCCGAGGTTTTTTAGCTCATTGACGTAGCTTTTTAAAGCGTCAACAGTATTGAAAAAATTCAGTGGAACATCCGCATAAACTTTGCCATGTTGGCTTTGGGGCAAAAAATGGGCGGGCGAAATTTTCTGGTGGGCGGGCAGGGGATTAAAAAAAATGCTGGGGCTGTTCATGCGCTCTCCTGTTTAAGTTTTACATAAAACTCTTTCATAAGCATTGTCACATAAGTAGCTTTTTCTTTTTCGCTCATATTTTGCGAGTTTTTGCGATAAACCGGGCCCGGAATCACTATTTTTGAGAAGTCTATTTCTTCTGGCGCGAAGAGTGAGTCGCAGAGCAAAGTAGCCTTGTTTTCAAGCATCTCGCAAAACCCGCCTGTGGTGCCGAACCATATGTTGTGGTCGGTTATGTCGAGAATTGTAATGATGCCCGCATCCAGTGTGGTAAGCAGGGGTTGTCTGTTGGCCATAAAGCCTACAAAACCGTTGTGAGCAGGCAACCTGATGTTTTTGGCTTCAAATGTAAGCAGGTGCTTGCCGGGTCTTGCTATTGAGACCTGAAAAATGCTTCTCATTGCTGTTTTTTGAGGCTTTCGGCCTTTTTTTCCACGTCTTTGATATTTCCGGCCATGTAGAAAGCCTGCTCTGGAAAACTGTCATACTGGCCATCAACTATTGCTTTGAACCCTTGAATTGTTTCTTTCAGCGGCACGTAACGCCCCTGGTGCCCTGAAAATTTTTCGGCAACGAAAAATGGCTGCGAGAGAAATTTTTGCAGTCTGCGGGCTCTGTTTACAATTGTTCTGTCCTCGTCCGAGAGTTCTTCCATGCCAAGAATAGCGATAATATCGAGGAGTTCATGATATCTTTGCAAAATTTCCTGAACGTGTCTTGCTGTCTGGTAATGCTCGTTACCGATGACATCTGGCGACAGCAGTCTCGAGTTTGAAGCAAGCGGATCAACTGCCGGATAAATACCGAGTTCAACGATTTTGCGTGAAAGAACCGTTGTCGCGTCGAGATGCGAAAAAGTAGTTGCCGGTGCCGGGTCGGTAATATCGTCTGCAGGCACATAGATAGCCTGAACAGAAGTTATCGAGCCCGTGAGTGTCGTTGTGATACGTTCCTGCAATGCGCCCATTTCGGTGCCGAGAGTTGGTTGATAGCCGACTGCCGAGGGCATTCGCCCCAGAAGTGACGAGACTTCAGAGCCAGCCTGCACAAATCTGAATATATTGTCGATAAACAGCAGAACGTCCTGGGCTTCACGATCACGAAAATACTCGGCCATGGTCAGTGCCGAAAGAGCTACACGTAGCCTGGCTCCTGGCGGTTCGTTCATCTGGCCGAACACCAGGCAGGTTTTATCGAGAACACCCGACTGTTTCATGTCGAGATAGAGGTCATTGCCTTCTCTTGTTCTTTCTCCGACACCGCCAAATACAGACACGCCACCATGCTGTTTAGCGATATTGTTGATAAGTTCCATTATCAATACTGTCTTGCCAACACCGGCGCCGCCAAAGAGACCTATTTTGCCGCCTCTGGCGTAAGGAGTCAAAAGATCAATGACTTTAAGACCTGTTTCGAGAATATCCGTGGTTTTGCCCTGTTGCCTGTAAGCAGGTGCCGGCCTATGAATGGGCCATTTTTCGCCACCCTTGGTAAGGGGGCCTGCATCATCGATAGTTTCGCCTAGAACATTGAATATTCTTCCCAGCACTCTCGTTCCAACGGGTACTGAAATTGGTTTCCCTGTATCTTTTACGGGAAGGTTACGCCTCAGGCCATCTGTGGGACCCATTGCGATAGTTCTTATTATGTCGTTGCCAAGGTGCAGCGCTACTTCTAGCACAAGCTTGGAGTTAAGCAGAGGATTTTCTACTTCCAGTGCGTTATGTATGCTTGGCAGGTTACCTGGTGGAAATCTTACATCCACGGCAGGTCCCATTATTTGAATTATTCTTCCTTCGCTCATATCGGGCTCCTTGGGGGCTCAGCTTCAGGCCTGTGACCCTGCGATAACTTCAGAAATTTCTCTGGTGATAAGCGCCTGTCGGCCTCTGTTCAGATCCAGTTTGAGGTCTTCTATTATTTCTTCGGCGCGATCCGTCGCCGAAGTCATTGCCGTCATGCGGGCGCTTTGTTCGGCTGCCGATGATTCCAGAATGGCTCTGTATAACAAATTGCGCAGATATCTGGGCATGAGCTCATCAAAAAGTGCATCAGGGGAAGGGTTGAAATCGAAACATGGTTGGTTTTTTCCCTTTTTTTCGGGTAATAGCGAGCTGGTGTCGACGGGCAGCAATCTTGTCATGGTCAGATATTTTTTTACCGGTGAGGCAAAACTTGTATAAACAATATTGATTTCATCAACTTCCTGATTTTTATAAAGAGCGAAAATTTGTTCTGACACATCGAACAGCTCTGTGTCAATAGATTTCAGGTTTAAATCAGGAAAAGCAGAGTCTATATGCACCTCTTTATGCTCAAGATATCTTACCGCTTTTCGTCCTATCACGATAATTTTTGTGGTTGCAGGGTTGTATTCGCGCACGGTTTTGAGAGCAAATCGATTCAGTTCATGATTGAAACCTCCACACAGGCCTCTTTCGCCGCCAATAATTATAAGGCAGTTCTTTTTGACTTCTCTGGCGGTCAGGCAATGGTGTTGATAGTCTGGTAAGGCGCGTTTGATATTTTGCACCATTTGCGTGAGTTTTGAAATATAGGCCTGAGTGAGGTTTATTGCTTCCATAGCTTTGCCCAGCCGTGCTGTTGACATCATTTTCATGGCGCCGGTTATCTGCTGGGTTGTCGCTACCCCTTTTACTTTTTGTCTAATGTCTCTTAACGAAGCCATTTAGTGTGCCTTGCTTCCCTTCTGGTGTGCCGCTCTGGCTTTATCTTCTTCAAGCTGGCGCAGTTCTGCCTCACGCCTTTCTTTTTCGGCCTGGTAGCGTTCAGGGTGATACTGGAGAATATAGACATTGTTGAGAAAATCTTCGATAATAGCGCTGAATTGTTTTTCCAGATCAGGGGTCAACTCGGGCTTGTTTCTGAAATTATGCATAACTTCAGGATGTTTATGGTGCAGATATTTAATTAAAAACTTTTTGAATCTGGTGATTTCATTTTTCTGCAAAGTATCTGTAAAGCCGTAAGTGGCGGCCATAATGGTAAGTATCTGTTCTTCGACAGGCATTGGCATATGTTGCGGCTGCTTTAAAAGCTCTACCAGACGCTCACCGCGCGACAGTTGTTCGAGAGTTGCACGGTCGAGATCTTTCGAAAACTGCGAAAAAGCAGCGAGTTCACGATATTGCGCCAAATCCAGTCTGAGAGGGCCTGCGACCTTTTTCATCGCTTTGACCTGAGCATTGCCGCCTACGCGTGAAACAGAGAGCCCGGCGTTTATGGCAGGTCTGATTCCGGCATTAAAAAGGGCTGATTCAAGCACAATCTGCCCGTCTGTTATTGAGATTACATTGGTTGGAATATATGCAGAAGCGTCTCCTGCCTGGGTTTCAATAATTGGCAGAGCTGTGAGTGAGCCGCCATTGAGAACGTCCGAAAGTTTGGCCGCGCGCTCAAGCAGTCTGGCGTGCAGATAAAAAATATCGGCGGGATATGCTTCTCGACCCGGTGGTCGTCTTAAAAGCAGCGATACTTGTCGGTAGGCCGTAGCATGTTTGCTCAGATCGTCATATATACAGAGAACGTGTCGGCCCTTGTCTCTGAAGTATTCACCCATGGCGCAGCCGCTATATGGTGCTATAAATTGCAACGGCGCAGGTTCTGAGGCCGAAGCGGCCACGATAATGGTGTGTTCAAGGGCACCATGGCTTTTTAGAGTTTCAACAACCTGGGTGATTGTAGACATTTTTTGGCCAATTGCCACGTAAATGCAGATAACCCCAGTATCTTTCTGGTTGATGATAGTGTCTATGGCAATAGTTGTTTTGCCGGTCTGGCGGTCGCCGATAATAAGCTCGCGTTGACCGCGACCAATAGGAATCAGCGCATCGATTGCCTGAATTCCTGTCTGAAGAGGTTCAGATACAGGCTGGCGCTGGACGATATTAGGACTGTCTGTTTCAATGGGTTTGTGGGCCTCAGGAATAACCGGACCTTCGCCGTCGATCGGCTGGCCCAGAGGATCAACCACTCTTCCAAGCAGACCCTTGCCAACCGGAACAGAGAGAATCTGCTCAGTGTCTTTTACGAGGTCGCCTTCGTGAATGCCTTCATCTGTGCCAAAGATCAGGCAGCCGACGTTGTCTTCTTCGAGATTGAGCACGTAGCCCTTTACGCCGTTGGCAAACTCTACAAGATCACCAGCCATAGCTCTCGGCAAGCCATGTACACGGGCCACGCCATCGCCAACCTGCATAACAATACCGGCTTCAACTGTTTTCAGCTCGGTAGAGAAGTTTTCTATCTCGCGCTTCAGAACAGAAATAATTTCATCTGACCTGATACTCATCCTGTATCTCCTAGAGGGCTATGCTCGGCTGATTTATCAGCGTCATCATCCATTCAGTATCGACCCTTATCATCAAATCGCGTAAACTCGCTATGCGTGCTCGCAGAGACTGGTCTACAACCTGATCACCCATTTGAATTATCAGCCCGCCTATAATCGATGGGTCGACAACTTCTCGAATTTCGACTCTTCCGAATTTTTTTACGAGCACATCGCGTATTCTGAGGCGTTCAGGTGGTGTCAGTGGCACCGAAGATTTGACCACAATCCCGCGAATTCCGTTCTTGCGGCGGTAGAAACGCTCAACCTCCATGGATATGCTTTCGAAATAGTTAATGCGCCTTCTTTTAAGCAACAGACAGACAAAGTCAGAAACCTTTTGCCGCGCCTGTGTGCCAAAAATGCGTTGAATCATCTCTATTTTGCGATTGACATGAATGGTCGGATGATTGAGTATTTCTCTCAACCCGTCGTAGCCAAAATAAATAGCAGAGAACGCTTCAAAGTCTTTGAAACATTCTTCGAAGTTGTCTTCTTCAATAGATAAAAAGAAGGCTTCAGCATAGCGTTTAACGAGTATTTTCTTTCTATCCATTATTTACTGGTGGTCGGGAAGATTATTCTCGAGTCTTTCGATTGTGTTACTTATCAGTTTGCGGTGCAAATCGTCATTAAGCGATTCTTCAACAACTTTTTCAGCCGCCATAAGTGTCAGTTGCACAACTTCTTCGCGAATGCGTGCCCATGCGGTCTGGCGTTCCATGAAAACTTCCATCTCGCCTTTTTCAATTATTTCCTCGGCTTTTTTGTGGGCTTCTTTGATTATTTCATCGCTTTTCTGATCGGCTTCAAGAACAGCTTTCTGTTTGATTGCATAAATTTCTTCGTCGATTTTGGCGAGATGTTGTTCATATTCTGTCTTGAATTCAAGAGCCTTTGTATGCTCTTTTTCGGCCAGAAGCTTTATATGCCCCAGATTCTGCTGCCTTTCATCAATGACTTTACTGATGGGTATAAAAAGAAAGCGTTGCAGCACAAAGAGTAACACAAAGAAGTTGATCGTCTGGGAGACCAGAATAGTCAAGTCTATATCAAACATTCCGGGTTCATGTGATTCGCCTGCTGCCTGTTTGTGGATTGCCGGCTGTTCGGCCGTCAAATCGCCATGGGTGTTGGCAGCAAATAAAGCGGTCCCAAAAAACACTAAAAAAATCAGCGCGACAATGCCGGATCTTTTAATATTCAGACCTGCTTTATTCATGGCTATACGCTCCATTTACCACTTTACGAACAGAAGTATGAGAGAAATGAGCAGGCAGTAAATTGCCAGAGATTCGATCATCGCCAGACCGATAATCATGGTAAAACGCAGGTCGTTTGCCAGTTCTGGTTGCCGTGCCATCGCATCGGTGGTCTGGGCAATAACCTTGCCTTGAGCAAAAGCCGCTAAACCACTGCCTATTGATACGCATAAAGCGGCGGCAATAATTTCCACTATATGAGCCAATACATTCGGATCCATAATAGCCTCCTGATTGATCAATGACCTTCTGAAAGTGCTCCAGAAAGATAAACGCCTGTGAGTATTGTAAATACAAGTGCCTGCAGCAGACTTGAGAATACTGCCATCATATACATGGGCAGCGGCACCAGCAGCGGGAAAATGGCAACTGTGAGAACAAGTATGACAATGTCTTCGCCCATAATGTTGCCGAAAAGTCGAAGAGTCAAACTTATTGGCCGTGATATTTCACCAATGATATGAATGGGAAACATCAGTGGTGCCATCCACCAGATGTTGCCGGTAAAATGCTTGATATAACCATAGCCATGGGTTTTGATTCCGAGGTAAAGCGTGTAAATGAAGACGATCAGTGCCATGCCGAGGCAGTTTGAAAACAGGCCGGTCGGAGATTTAAGGCCAGGCACCAGCCCCATAATATTGCTTGAAAATATGTAAACGAATATGGTCGCAAGCACCGGCATCAGTTGCCTGAGATGTTCTTCGCCCACAATTGTGCGAATAAGGTTTTCCAGCACTTCGTAAATGTATTCAAGAGTTGCCTGACCACGCCCTTCAGGGTAATATGTAATGTTGCGGGTAAAATACCAGCATACAGACGCGAGAGTAAGGGTTATTAACCACGGCAAAACCGCACCAGGCGAGGCTGGTATGAAAGCGAAAATATAAAATATTTTTTGTTCAAGAGCGTGCATGTTTAGCCTTATTCTTATATTCTTCGGCACTTTTGAGGTCAGAATAAAGAGTTGTTATAAACGACAGGATTATCATCAGCTGACTGAGCAGAATTCCTGTCACAGTTTCTTTTACAGAGAAGCCGTATTTGTGAAGAATGAATACGATAAAGGCTATTAAAAGCAGTTTTATGTTACCGAACAACAGGGTTGTTACTTTTGACGGTAGCCCTGAGTGACTGTCACTTGACGTGAGCCTCTCCATGGATATTGCAAAAATGATACTGCTGATATAGTAACCCGCAAGTATTGAGTGGTAAAAACAACCTGTATTTAACGAAATCGCGATCAGCAGAAGAGCCAGTAAAATTCCGGCTTTGAGAATGTCAGTCTCACAACTGCGTAGTTTTTTCTTTATCTCGTTCATTTTCGCGGGCGAATACGCCCATACTTTCACGTAACTGCTTCCAGGTCTGTACAAAAGCGGCAGCTATACCAAGAATAATTCCGCCAATGATACCCCAAGGATCACATAAAAAGTACTGATCTACTTTATAGCCTATAAAAAGGCTTAATGCAAGGCACACTCCACCAGTAAAACCTGTACTTAAAACATTACCCAGAGAACCTGCTTTTTTTATCAAGCCTTCTGAGTGTTGCTTCATGCTTATATTACTATTGTGGGCTTTTGCCCTTTGATATCCTCAATGTAACAGCGCAGTAGTTCGGCAACACTCCATGCCTGCGCAAAACAGCCCCGCGAAGTATGGGGCATATTGCCGTCAAATATCTCTGAAATGCTGCCGATGCAGCCTTCTCTGTTCATGTGATTTATGAAAGGTTCGATCATCAGTGAAGCTCTTAGCTGTGACTCCATCGAAAAATTGTTGACCTTGAGGTATGAACTGATGAACGGGCCGATAAGAAAGCCCCAGGCTGTACCCTGGTGGTAGGCGCCGTCACGCTTGATCCTGTCGCCGCCGTAGAAACCTTCATATCTTTCGTCTTTGGGCGAAAGACTTCTGAGCCCGTAAGATGTGTAAAGTTTTGCAAAAACAGCATCAACGACAGCTTTTTCTTCAGTGTGATCCAGCAGCGCGAACGGTAGAAAAACCGCAAAAATCTGATTTGGCCTGAACGACAGGTCAGGGGATCCATCTGGTTTTATGCAGTCAAACAGCCAGTTTTTGCGGCTGTTCCAGAACTCTTTTCTGAATGAACTTTTTACTTTTTTGGCGAGCGCCGTAATATCGCGCGAATGCCCTTCAAATTTTTCCTGAAACAGGGCGTATATTTTGAGAGCGTTATACCAGAGCGCATTGATTTCAACGGCTTTGCCGTTACGAGGTGTAACTACCCAGCCATCGACTCTGGCGTCCATCCAGGTCAGTTGCACATCAGAGGTTCCGGCGCGAATCAGGCCATCTTCGGCATCCATTTTTATTTCGAACCTGGTGCCGCGTTCAAAGGCTTCAATGATTGAAGTCATGCCCTCAAACAGGTGTTCGCGAACAAAATCGTAGTCGTCTGTATATTCGATTAACTTGTAAGCTGCAATAAAAAACCATAATGATGCATCAACGCTATTATATGCGGCTTCATTGCCACTATCCGCAAAGCAGTTTGCCACAAGTCCGTTTTGAATGGTCGTGGCAAAAGTTTTTAGAATTGATCTGGCATCGTCGAATCTTCCGGTGACAAGGGTCAGGCCGGGTAAAGAGATGAGGCTGTCACGGCCCCAGTCAGAAAACCATGGGTAACCCGCTATGATGCTTCGACTTCCGGTACTCTGGCGCTCTACAATAAATTGATCAGCAGCCAGAAGCAATCTGCGTAACAATGGGTCAGATGAGTGCAGCGACGAAGCTATGCTTTCGAGTCTCTGTTCTTCACGCTTTTTTAAATCCATCGGATTGAAAGCACTGAGGGGTTGATCTGAAAAAATCATCGATACAGAGCCGTTAAGCGGGCTGACTTCAAGATAACCACATGAAAAATCATCTTCGAGAGCAGGAAGCCCGCGATCTTCTTCTGTTTGAAGCAGAATGTCCTTGTGCCATTTGGGGTCTGCAACAAACTTGCCACGGTCCCAGCGTATAAAAAGCTCAGGGGCGTTCGCGAATGGCTGCAAGCGCATCTGTCTGGCAAAAATCTGGGCACAGTCTTCCATGCCGGCACTTTCATACATGTTGCCGTGAAAGTCGCGAAACAGGTAGTGAGGCCTGATTCGCAGTGATACTTTTCGGCCGTTAGCCAGTAATTTGTATGTGACAAGGGTGGTGTTCTGGCCATATACCATACTCATGGTTTTGATAAGCATAACGTCACGAATCTGGTAATACCATGTAGGCACAGGTTCACGTTCAAATCTTTCAAGGTGCAGATAGCCTGCCGGATTTTTTATTTCTTCCTGATGAACACATGTTGATAACGAATATTCAGTGCGGTCTATTGTCAGGGTTTCTTCAAGGCGCGAAACCAGAACCAGTCTTTCTACCGGAGGCCTTCGTGCTGCCACAAGAACACCGTGGTAGCGCCGAGTGTTTATGCATGGAACGGTTGAAGAAGCAAAGCCACCGATTCCATTTGTTAGAATCCACTCCTGTCTGGTGGCCCTCGTCAGATCTGATTGTATTTCACGCCCAACTGTGGTCATCGGCATTCTCCTGCATCCTTATTGTTTTTCAGGCGAAGTCTATAACACTTTCGTAGCAAAAGCAAACAGCCGACTGGCACCTTAAAATGTAAGGTTGATAAACATAGTAACTGCATTAAAATATAGTTTGCCCGATTCGGGGTGACTGGTCAGGCTTTTCACTGCTATACACACTCTTTTTTCGCAGTTCTCATGCAAAAATCTGGCTCGCACCCTCAGAAGTCATGTGCGAAGCTCCGGCATGGCACATCGGGCGAGTTTCTGACCTCATGCTCGAATATTCGCCCTTTGTGGCTTAGACGCTGGTGAAAATTGGCAAACTCTCAACAATTTAACGCGATTGCCCTGGTGGATAATAAATTTTTTTTGCCACATGCTGAGATTATGTTAGAATCTCAAAACTAAAAAGCATCAATTGCAGGGAAGGAGACTTTTAATGTCTAAAGAATTCAGCAGAATCAGCATTGAGCATCTCGCCTCATGGATTTTGAAAGAATATGACGAAACTTCACAGATTTTTGGTATCCACAAAGATTTGTTTTTTGTGCCCTCGAACAATGATCCCTTCACCATGAAGCGTTTTGGGCAACATCTTGAAAGCCCGATTGGTGTCGCTGCCGGTCCTCACACCCAGATGGCTCAGAATCTTATTGCTGCCTGGCTCTGCGGTTCACGTTATCTTGAACTGAAAACCGTTCAGACTCTTGATGAACTCAATGTCAGCAAACCATGTATCGATATTCAGGACGAAGGTTATAACTGTGAATGGTCACAGGAACTGCGCCTTGACGACAGTTTTGATGAGTATCTCAATGCCTGGATAATGCTGCATGTTCTGCATCACAAATTCGGCTGGAACAGCTCTCTTGGTCGTGGTTTTATTTTTAATATGAGCGTTGGTTACAATCTTGAAGGTATTCTTAAGCCCAATGTGCAAAAATTTCTTGAGCGCATGGCTGACAGCACAGACTATCTTAAAGAAAAGCTTGCCGTTGTGCGCAAATTGTATCCCAGAGTTGATGAAATTGATATTCCTGCAAGGCTTTCCGATAATATAACCCTTTCAACCATGCATGGTTGCCCGCCTGATGAAATAGAAAAAATCGCCATGTATCTTGTTAAAGAGCGTGGTTACAATACCACTATCAAACTCAATCCGACCCTGCTGGGTGCTGAGCATCTGCGCCATATTCTCAATGATCAGCTTGGTTTTGTAACTGAAGTGCCAGATGAGGCTTTTGGTCACGATCTTAAATACCCCGATGGCGTCAATATTATCAAAAATATGCTTGCCGCAGCAGCAGCGAAGGGTGTTACTTTTAATCTCAAGCTCACCAACACCCTCGAAAGCGTAAACCACAAAGACATTTTCCCGCCCAATGAAAAAATGATGTATATGAGCGGCCGTGCCTTGCATGCAATCAGCATTAATGTCGCCGCCAAGCTTCAGAATGAATTTGATGGAAAACTGGATGTAAGCTTCAGCGCCGGCGCCGACTGTTTTAATTTGCCAAAGATCATTGCCTGCGGCATAAAGCCGGTCACGGTCTGTTCAGATATTCTCAAACCGGGCGGATATGCTCGCCAGATACAGTATCTTGAAAATCTGGCAACCGCTATCAGGGGCGAAAAGGCTGCTGATATCAATGAATATATTCTTAAATTTGCCGGATGTGGGTGTAATGATGTGGAAAAAGCGGCGTTGATAAATCTGCGTCGTTATGCCGGTGCTGCTCCGGCAGATCCTTCTTATCGCAAAGATAGCAAGGTTGGCGAGTCGGTTAAGACCAGCCGCGAATTGACAGAATTTGATTGCGTGAAGGCTCCCTGCATTACCACGTGCCCGGCAGGTCAGGATATCCCATCATACCTGTATTACACGGCTCAGGGTGACTATAAAAAGGCCTATGAAGTGATTATGCGCAATAACCCATTGCCAAATGTTCTCGGCATGGTCTGTGACCACCAGTGTCAGCACAAATGCACGCGCACCAATTACGACAATCCTCTGCTGATCCGCGAAATAAAACGCTTTATCGCCTCCAGAAACTCGAATCGTCCTGAATTGAAGCCTGAAAAGGCGAATGGCAAGAAGATCGCGATTATCGGGGCTGGTCCAAGCGGTCTTTCTGCTGCATATTTTCTTGCTCTTGAAGGCTTTGCGGTTGAAATATTCGAAACAAAGTCTTTTGCCGGTGGCATGATTTCTGACGCTATTCCAAGTTTCAGACTCACCGCTGAGGCTATAAACCGGGATGTCGAATACATCAAAAACCTGGGCGTAAAAATAAGCTATGCGCAAAAAATTGACCGGCAGCGCTTTGCTGAATTGAGAAACAGTTTTGATTTTGTTTATATAGCTATTGGCGCTCAGGGCGCTAAAAAGATGGGCATTTCCGGTGAAGATGCGTCGGGTGTGATCGATCAGCTTGTATTTTTGTCAGATGTGCGTCAGAAGCGAAATGTTAAGATTGGCCCGAACGTCACAATTATTGGCGGCGGCAACTCCGCCATGGATGCGGCTAGAACCGCTTTGCGCATTGTTGGTGATACCGGCAAAGTCAGCGTGGTTTATCGTCGTACCCGCGCGGAAATGCCTGCGGACATTGAAGAAGTAAAGGCGTTGCTCGACGAGGGTATCGAAGTTCTCGAATTGCATCAACCGCTCGAAATAATGGTTGCCGATGGCAAAGTTGCCGGAATGAAATGCCAGCAGATGCGTCTTGGCGATAAAGACAGGGATGGTCGCCGCAAACCGGTTGCCATAGACGGCGCAATTGTTTATTTGAACTGTGAAACCGTTATTGAAGCTATCGGGCAGGATGTGGTGCTTGATTTTATCGATGCGGCTGATCTTAAAACTGATCCGGTGACCGGAATGACCCGAATTGAAGGTGTGTTCGCGGGCGGTGATGCCGTGCGTGGTGCGTCTACAATTGTAAAGGCTGTTGGCGATGGCCAGAAAGCCGCAGCGAACATTATCGCAAAAGTCGGAAAAAATCTTGATATTGGGCCGGCAAGCATAAAGAAGGGCATGAATGCCGCACAATTCATGACCAGAAGCGCTCGTAAAGTCAAGGGTATGCATCTTCCCGAAATTGATATCAGCATGCGCAAGGGCTTTACAACAGTAGTTCGCGATTTGACCGAAAAAGAAGCGGTCAAAGAAGCAGAACGCTGTCTGTACTGCAATGATGTTTGCAATGTTTGCGTCAGTGTCTGCCCCAACCGTGCAAATCGCACATACTATGTGCGCCCCGGTGATTATGCGGTGCAAAAGGCCGTATCGAAAAAGGGCAAAATCAAAATTGAGTATGAAAAGACTTTTAGAATTGCTCAAGATGTGCAGGTTCTCAATATTGGCGATTTCTGTAATGAATGCGGTAACTGCACCACCTTCTGTCCCAGTGCTGGCGATCCTTACAAGAATAAACCCAAGTTTTATCTAACCGACCACAGCTTCAAAGAAGAAGAGAACGCCTTCAGAATCAGCGGCAAAGTTATCAGAGCCAGAGTGAATGGTCACGAATGCATGCTTGAAGAAAAAGAAGACGCATTGCATTATTCTGATGGTCCGATGCATGCCAGATTGAAAAAAGACACCTTCGAAGTTATAGCTGTTGAGCCGCGTGGAGAAAAACCAGCAGCGTATTCTTTCGAACTGGCGCTTAAAATGGCGATTCTGTATAGCGGTGTTAAAAACGAATCTTTTAACTGCTAAGTGGTAAAAATATGAAAATATTATTAACCGGTGGAGCGGGCTATATTGGCAGCCATACATGCGTTCAACTGCTTGAAGCCGGCCATGAAGCTGTTATTGTCGATAATATGTATAACAGCAAAGCGGTTGTAATAGATCGTATAGAACAGATTGCCGGCCGCAGGCCGGTTTTCTACAAGGGTGACATTCTTGATGCAGATCTTCTTAAAAAGATATTTGCAGAGCACAAAATAGATGCGGTAATTCATTTTGCCGGCCTTAAAGCGGTTGGCGAATCTGTCGAAAAGCCTCTCTTTTATTATCAGAACAATGTTGCCGGAACTTTGACTCTGTGTCAGGCAATGTCTGAGGCCTCTGTGCGCGATCTCGTATTCAGTTCTTCATCTACCGTTTATGGTGATCCGCACAAGGTGCCCATACAGGAAGACTTTCCGGTGGGAGCTGCCACCAACCCATATGGCCGGTCTAAGTTCATGATTGAGCGCATGCTCATCGACTGGCAAGCTGCTAACCCTGATTTAAATATCGCTCTGTTGCGTTATTTTAACCCGGTTGGCGCTCACGAGAGTGGTTTGATCGGCGAAGATCCGAATGGTATCCCTAATAATCTCATGCCTTTCATAACTCAGGTCGCAATTGGCCGTCGTGATCATCTCAACGTTTTTGGTAATGATTACCCGACCCATGACGGAACGGGCGTGCGTGACTATATTCACGTTGTGGATCTTGCTGCCGGCCATTTAAAAGCTCTTGAAAAACTGTGCCAGAAGCCAGGCCTTGGAGTCTGGAACCTTGGCACTGGCCAGGGTTACAGCGTTCTTGACGTAGTTAAAGCTTTCTCGGTTGCCAGTGGCAGAGATATTCCATATAAAATCGTTGAAAGGCGGGCTGGTGATATCGCAGAGTGCTACGCAGATCCTGCAAAAGCGAATAAAGAGCTTGGCTGGCATGCTGCCAGGGGCATTGAGCAGATGTGCGCCGATTCATGGAACTGGCAGACAAAAAATCCGGCCGGTTACCCTGACGATTAACCGCATAATCTGGATTTTAATTTACCATAGTTGATATTGCTTATCTGGAGGGGTTGATGTCATTTTCTATCAGAGAATTTGCTTCGGGTGCTCCTTTCTTTCTGATTGCCGGGCCCTGTGTTATTGAATCTGAGGGGCTTTGTCTTTATGTGGCACAGACTTTGAAGGCTATAAGCGAAGAATTAAAAATTCCTGTCGTTTTTAAGGCCAGCTTTGACAAGGCCAACCGCACCGCCGGCGATTCTTTTCGCGGTCCCGGGCTTGAACGCGGTCTCGAAATACTGGCTTCTGTTAAAGAAAAAACGGGTTTGCCTGTGTTGACAGACGTTCATGATACAACGCAGCCTGCTGTCGTGGCGGAAGTCTGTGATATATTGCAGATTCCGGCCTTCTTATGCCGCCAGACAGATTTAACCGAGGCGGCAGCCCGTACGGGCAGGCCTGTAAATATCAAAAAAGGGCAGTTTCTGTCACCATGGGCCACAAAGCATCTTGTCGAAAAGGTCAGAAAAGTGGAAGGGGCCGGCGAAGTTTTGCTTACTGAACGCGGCTCCTCGTTTGGCTATGGCAATCTGGTTGTTGATATGAGGGCTTTCCCTGTTATGAAAGCCTGGTCTGATGCAGTAATATATGACGCTACCCATTCGCTGCAGCTCCCAAGTTCGGGCGGGGCAAAAACCGGTGGCCAGCGTGAATTCATCGGCACGCTTGCCCGAGCGGCAATGGCAACCGGAGACGTGGACGGCCTTTTCCTTGAAGTGCATCCTGAGCCTGAAAAATCGCCTTCTGATGCAGATAATATTTTGCCGCTGGATGACCTCAAATCTTTACTCATAGAGCTTCTTATGCTTAAAAATGCCCTGGTGGAGGCAAAACGCTTTCATTGCTTATGAAAAAGCTTTGTTTAACTGTTGTTATAGCGCTGATGCCCTTTATGCTGCCTGCTTCAGGCCTGACGCTCTATTCTTACAGAGATGATCTTGGTCAGCTGATAGTGGTTGACAGTATCGAGCGGGTCCCTGAAAAATACAGGGAAGACATTCGCCAAAGCTTTATTCCATCGTTTAAAAACGCGGAGCCCGCAGTAAGCGCCGAAGACGAGTATTTTGAGGATGACTTGACGGCCACGGCAACATTGACATTACCCCCTGAATCAGCAATTGCGACACCCTCGCCGGCTGCTTCCGAACCGATAAAAGTAGAAGAGATTCTGCCAGAGATTGAGCCGCCAAACCCCGCAATCGCCAGTGCCGAAATTATTCTGGCAAAGATAAAAGAGATTCAGTTTAATAACGAAAGACTTTATGTGATGGCTCAGGTTTTGACCGCCAAGCATCCTGTGGTTAAACATCTGCATCTGACGAATCTTTTAAATTTGCAGAACATTATGCCTCCGGAGGCCCTCAAATGGGAAGCCGCCGCTGCCTGGAAAAGTAAGGCGCGCTACATTATTGAAGAGCTTAAAACCATTCAGTTTTCGATTTCCAAATGGCTCCCTGAAGGTTCTGATGCCATAACAATAGCTTTGCGACCATTGGTTGCCCGCGTCAGAAACCTTATCGTCGCGCTCGAAAAAGAATTTCCCAAAGAAGAGCAGTCTGAAAAACCTTCCAGATAGCCCGCTTCGCTTACTAAGCCGGCGACTTCTATAATTGCATAATAAATATGCCGATATATTGTATAAGCGTATTTTTTATGCGTAGGAGGCTTATATGAACTGCAGTCACTGCCCTGATCGAGAAGTTTGTCTCAGGTTTGCATCTGCCGGCGAAAATACTCAGGATTATGCCCGACTAAGAGAGGCTTATCTGCGAACATTGCGATGTCGCCGACAACGTTTTGGCTGACTGACCCAAAGTCAAAAGAATTTGCCGGTAAAAAACGACGGGCACCATT
>SABV01000349.1 GCA_009928855.1 Erysipelotrichia bacterium
GCCGGCATAGAAGAGGCCGTAAGCATTCTGGAAAACGATATTGGACTCAAAGATGAGAATCATCAGATGGCAATAGAACATTTATCAATAGGGGTCAGTTCGGCAGAAGCACATGCAATGCTTGCATACGCTTATTTCTGGCGAGCCTTCGATGGCGATGCCGCCCTGGCAAAAAAACAGATTCTGGCAGCTCGTGAAGTAGATTCTTCAGACTCAACGTCGGTAAAACAGATCTACGACACATTATACATGGCAGGTCTTGATATACCTCAAATATAGGATATGGCATAACGCAGAAGTGATATAAAAATCACTCGCATACGCACATTGAACGGGAATTCAGGGATAACGCAGGGAGCGGCTTAAAGCCGCTTCCTGCGTCTTTTATATTTAATTGAAGTTTTTTTCTATGGTTTTTTCTCACAAATGCCGATGAACTAACTGAATAGTCGGAAACTATCAGTTCCACTTCCGCGGAGGAACCATGCATACAACAAATAAGAAGGCCAATTACAAATCAATAATAATCTGTTACAGGAGCTTTTTACTTTTCCTTATTTTCCTGTTAACAGGCTCGCCAGGCTGGTCGACGGTTACAAACGCGTCGGCAGTGTTAACAAATGATGCTAATGGCGATGGCATGGCCGGCATCAACGACACGATCACTTTTTCGTGTGATTCAACAACAGCAGACACCACAGGGCAATACCCTTATGTCAATTTAAGCGCCCTTGGCAACGCCAGATTTACTCTACCGCAAATAGCCGGAACATATTATTCGAACATTTTGACGGTTTCTCCCGGAAGTGTTGATGATACAAGCAACAGGTCATTTACCTTTACCGACAATAATGGCAACAGTACGGTCATATCTACAATAAGAATAGATAATCAGAGGCCCTCGTCTATTCAAGGACCGGTCATAACAACCCCGGCCAATGGTGTTTTCAAAAAAAATGACCAGCTTGTAATCGACCTGAAACTTAACGTCGATGATGACGATTCAGTAATAGCCGATCTTTCTAACATCGGTGGAACGACAAACCATATTTTTGCCGACAGTGGCAGCGGTAATCACAAGCTCACATGGCCTATTCCGACTAACAGAGAAGGCGTGGCACAGAGTATTCCGATAACAGCTACCGATAACGCAGGTAACCCCGTCAACTGGACCAGAACAATCTCTTTCGACACCATTGATCCAGAAATCGCCTCAGTAATCGCAACCAACCAGACCTCCGGCAAAACCTACGTCACTGCGGGTGACACCATAAGAGTTACAGTTACTCTCAACAAATATGACAACGATACCGTAGTAATAAGAAACAGCGCACTCTTAGGCGTCGGCGTAACTAAAACTCTGCCGAGAGTTTCGGGTTCGGTCGGCACTACTGCAGTTTTTGAAGACATCATATATGTCACAGCCACACCGGAAGTGCAGAATACCGAAATAAGATTCGAAGCACAGGCCACAGATGATGCCGGCAACTTAACAGCATGGATAAATTCGAACGGCCTAAAGCTCGACACCTTGCCGCCAAAATTTTCACGGCTCGAAATACAGCTGATCGAGAAGAAAGGCTTCTTTAACGATGGTCTTATCGGCGTAATCGGCGATGAATTAAGAATCAGCGGTGATCTGGCCACCATTTCAACCGATGTTATTCTGACCGTTGATTTAAGCGGCATCGGCGGAGTTTCCAATCAGATTGTTCCGTTTAATTCAACCGCTTCGACATCGTTCTTTCTCGGATACACAATCGGCAACTACACATCAGACGACAGTATGCCCCGGGCCTTTACAGTCAAAGCAAACGACACCGCCGACAACAGCGAAACCAAGGTAACACTACCTATCACTTATGTTGACAATCAGGCTCCAACTATCAGCGGCGGACAACTTGAAAACATCAGTCGCCCCGGGCAACCGGTCAAATACGGAGACCAGATCGCTCTTTCCGTAACCATTGCTAATCTCGATGGCGGAAGAGCCTGGGCAGACCTTAGACGGATCGGCGGGCCAGCCAGTGCCACTCTGACGGCTTATTCAGGCAGCACATATCGCATCACCCACGTTGTCGGTATTCCGCTCGCCGGGTCTGTCTATGACGAAAGCGTAGCATTTACAATTGTTGCGTATGACAATGCTGGCAACACAGTTGAAACCGTTGC
Organism: Erysipelotrichia bacterium; assembly: GCA_009928855.1. Taxonomy (GTDB): domain Bacteria; phylum Muiribacteriota; class Ozemobacteria; order Ozemobacterales; family Ozemobacteraceae; genus Rifleibacterium. Next base: position 2,173 of record SABV01000349.1, read on the forward strand.
CAGCGGACTGATCATAGACAACGAGCCGCCTCAGATTCTTGTAGCAACTTTTACGTCTTCGCCCGAAATCTCTGCGACACACCCATACGTCAAAATCGGAGACAGAATTACCTTTAAGGTACAGCTTGCAAGCTCAACCGACTCAATTCATGACGGCGAAACAGTTAAAATTTCGCTGACAGAGTTTGGCGAAACCACGCCGCAGGAAATGACCTATAGCGGCGGTTATTACACCCTGACGGCCGACGTGCCCGCCGGCGACCTTAACAATGACTATTACTTCAATTTTACCGCCACAGACAATGCCGGCAACGATAAAAATGGAACTATCAAAGTAAAAATTGATAACCGCAACCCTGATGTCGGGCCAATGGCAATTAATTTTCTCACTGATATGAATAAGACCGGAGTAGTAAATATCAACGACAGGCTTGAATTTATTGTTCCAATAGCAGACCCGGATTCAGGGACATGCACCATCGATCTCTCACATGTTGGCAGCACCAGCACGTCAATAATGAATTACGATGCGACACTTGGAAGATACTATCTTGTTTTTGACTGCGTTGAAGCGCAGCTGGAAAACCCGAGCTATGTTTTCAGAGCAACGGTAAAAGATAAAGCCGGCAATGTTATGAATTCGCTCTCATCAACCCTTGAGGTTGATTGCCGACTACCCGTTATTGAATATGCATCAGCTACCGTGCAGAATCTCGCAGGGTTTCCCAATGTTATAAATATTGGCGACAAAGTTACCATAACAGCTAAAGTCGATCTTACAAGGCTTGATAATGGAACCCCCCTGGTCAACCTTGCGACAATCGGCGGCAATGGCTCACAGCAACTTTACGATGATGGTGCGCACAATGACGGCCTGGCAGAAGACGGCCTGTTTGCCTACACGCACACAGTAATCAGTGGCACTACCGATGGCGAAACGGGTATTGGCTTTACGGTTCAGTTGACCGACAATGCAGGCAACCGTGTAATAAAGAGCACTGAAACCTTTACAATCGACAACACTCCACTTGCCATAACCTCGGCAACCCTTACCCAGATTTATGACAACAACGGCAACACTATTGTCGACCTCGACGGCGTATACACAACATACCCCAAAGTGGCAACCGACCAGGTAAGACTAGACGTTACAATTACCGGAAACATCGGCGATCTCGGCACACTTACAGTCGATCTGACACCCCTTGGTTACGGCAATAATGCAACAATTGCAACATGCACAACAACAGGCAGCGGCTGGATGGCATCACATGTTTACATGCC
>SABV01000054.1 GCA_009928855.1 Erysipelotrichia bacterium
GCGTATTTAGTGTTTTCGAGAAACTGTTTGATCATCTGGCTGCGATCTTCAGGAAATTTCTGAATATACGCATCTACAAATTCACGGTATGTCTGGGGCTTTGCGTTCTCAAAAACCTGACATATTTTTGAATATGGGGCCTGTATTCTGCCCTCGTTCAAAATGTCATAAAACAGCGAGGCATTGACCCCTTCTGTAGAGAGCATGTCTGTGCCGCTCTTGAGAATGCCGTCATTAACCCCCTCGGTTACTCCTTGATTCTCAAAGACATATTTATTCTCTGCAATGTTTTTATGGGTTTTGATTCGCCATGAGTCAGCGTTGTCGTGGTAATCTTTAGTGGAAAGCGCTTCTATGGCTTCTGCCCACCCTTCGGAAAGAGCGAATCCTTCGTCTGAGACAGTGTTTTTTGAGTGTGAACCGTAATATTCAGTTTTGGGGTAATTCGGGCTTTCATAAAGCTGATCCATGATCATGTGCCCGACTTCGTGCGACATGACAGAGGCTGCCGAAGGGTCCTGCATGCCGCCATTGAACACTTCACTGTTCGATGGAACAACAACTCTGTTGACGTGAGAATTATCTCTGTAGGTTACCTGACCGCTCGAAGTCTGCTCGGCCAGCACGAAACCGCTGGAGTCGTGGTGAATGCCCCCTGAACTGTCGAGTTCCAGATATACCGGCTTTTTGAGGTCGTTTACCAGCCATTGTGCAAGCGCGGGGTCTTTGATGCCCGCACTTAGATCTTTGTGAATCTGTTCTATCTTGTAGTTTCTGGCTTCTACCTGCATGGCAACAGTTCGCCTCAGGCCAGGATTGCTTTCGATGTATGATTTAAGCTGTTGATACCTTGGGTCGGATGACGAGAGTGAAGTTAAGACGGGAACGGTGTTTCCCATGAAATCTTTAGTGGTAGAAGTCGAAGATGTGCTGCTGTCTACCGGTGCCACAATCTTGAACTGACTCATTGCTGCTTCTGAAGACAGAGCCTGGGCCGCAATTACATTGTTATTGCTGTCTTTGACGTAGTATTTGCCAGTTTTGGGGTCGTAGTCAGGGTTCATGACTTCCTTGACTGTTCCGGTTTCGTCTTTTACTACGTAACGAATTCCCTCGGCGGTCGCTACGAATGAACCGGCGGCTGTAACAATGCTGCTGCAGAATACGGCAAGAATCACCAGTATCGTCAGCTTTACCGACCTGAATTTCTTCATTGTACAACCTCCGCAGGTAAGGGAATATTGACTAAGTATAACCGCAAAAGAAAACCTCCACAAGATCCCCAAAAATGACTCAGGTTATTTGTTACAAATGTCGATATAGTTGACGAATAATATTATCTCAACCCGATCAAATGCAGGGGCTGGTATGAAAAAGGCGAACAGACAATTAAATTGCAAACTTATGACTCTGGTCTTAGGACTTATCTGCTTTGCGCAGGCTTCTTTTGCTCTTGAAAATATAATACCGCCAGACCTGCGCGAAATTGCGGTTCAACAGGGGGAACAGGCCAAAAAACACGGTTTTGACGCTGATCTTGGCCCATTTTTGAATGCTCCTCTGTTAAATAAAACAATTGAAATAAATGCCAGTCAGCTGGGTATTAAAGGCAATATTAGAGCTGTTGTCGGCGGAAGAAATTTTTCGGCAGCCGATGTCGATAGCGCAATGATTCCATTTACAACTTCAAATGGTTATGGCTTGAGTAATCTGTTTCATGATGGTGGCGAATGGCCCGGCACAAATGGTGATACTGCGAACGATGACGGCGAAGGCTCGAATCAGGATGCCGAAATTTATGATGTTGATGGCAACAGGCATTATCCTAAAGCTGTTTTGCGCTATATCGGAACTCACTGCTATATTTTTGTGCCGGTAATGTATTTTCCTACTTTGCCGAGACCTTTGTCTGCTTCAGAAGATGTAACCCCTCCCGCGCAGGCTTCATGGGGTCTATACTGGCCAGACAGCGTTTATATGCAGAACGGCCCCTATTATTACGCGCCAGATACCACCAGTGGTACGGTTCTTGAACCACGCTACATTCTTGGCACAGATAAAAACTATGCCAGATTGAAACTCAAAGAACTTGCCGATCAGTTTGACGCCATAATTTATCCGAAGGTTCGCGAAAATTTCGGCAGTGAAGCAGATATTGACGGTGATCCCAAAATTTATATTCTGCTTGATGACATTCGTGATGGCTACGGTAGTTTTAGAGGCTATTTCTGGGCCGGAAACCAGTTTCCGAGAACCTCCATATCTTTGAGCAATGAAAAGGAACTGCTCAATATAGATATGTTTCCAAGCTTTTCTCAGGCCGCTGCAGATACTTACGGCACGGTTGCACATGAATTTACCCATCTGGTAATTTACAATGAGAATTATTATATAGAAAATAACGAGTTAAAGGGCATGGAAAGATGGCTTGAAGAAGGCCTTACTCAGTATTCCCAATACCTGTATGACGGTAAATTTACTACAAATCTTGATGAATTTATAAAAAAACCAGATACGATTCTGGCAGAAGACAGAATCACTTCTGTCTGGCTTGGCTCGAGTCCCTATGCTAATTACGGGGCCTCCTTTCTGTGGATATTTTATCTGGTTGAAAAATACGGTGGTTCGAATTTGCCAGGCTTTTTGAAAGCGATTGTGAGAAATCGTGACGGCAACATGGCTTCCATAGATGCAGTTCTTGCTTCCTTTAATACCGACTCCAAGTCTGTTTTTTCTGACTGGGTGATCGCAAATTATCTCGATAAAACGCGCAAAAGAGACGGAAGTCTGTTGAACGACGGCAAGTGGGGCTACAACGTAGATAACGATACAAATACTTCAAACAATATTGGTAAATACGAATCACTGCCTGTTAAATTTTCAGAGAAGGTAATTCTCACTGAAGATGTTACTACCCGTTCGTCGAATGTTAATCCCTGGGCTGCTGATTATATCGAAATTTCTGGAAACACAGGCAATCTTAACCTGTCTTTCGATGGTGACAATAACGCACAGTTCAAGGCTGCGGTAATCAAGCGTGGCTCTCAGGTAGATACCGCGGTAGAATTTCTGTATCTCAATGATTACCAGGCAGGCAACCTGATAATTCAGAACTATGGTTATAACAGTGCTTATGAAAATCTTGTTCTGGTGCCAATGATAGTTCAGAACAACAACTATCAGAAGCTCAGCTATGTTTATTCAGGCTCTTTTGATGATCTTAAACTTGCGATTTTTCCGAATCCGACGTTCGAAAATGAGTTGCATATAATTGTCAGAACCGATAAACAATTTGCTTCAGTGCCTCGTTTGCAGATGACTTATGAGGGCGAGCAGGGCTATCTGGTTATGACTCCCATCAATGATTCGACTTATATGACAAACTACACGCTCAAAACCTCTGGCGAAGGCCTCATAGTTGCTAACGGCACCAATGCCAATGGTGTGATTCTTTCAAATCAGCTTAAGTTTTCGGCGGTTTACTATCCGCCTAACAGTCAGGGACTTCTAAATGCTTCGTTCGTAACTATAGATGTTCCGGCTGGATCTTTGCGGGCTGGTGGCACGGTTATTGTCGCAGCTCCAGAAAACCCCGCATCATACCAGGATATAACCAGAATAAGCGCTAATTTTGATGTCGGATTGCCGGTCGAAAAGGCAGCTGTGGCAATCGGCATCGAAATGCCCGTTAATCTGTCTTCTGATTCGCTTAAAAGCAAAGCCGGTCTCTACAGGGTAACAACAAGTGGGCCCAAATGGCTTGGGCCGGTAGAAATCGCAAACGGTAAAGCTCGCGGTCATATCGATGTTTCTGCCAGCGTCTTTGTCGGAGTAGACGAAACGGCTCCGGTTATTGCTCAAAATGCAGAAACCAAAAACAACGGCTGGCTCTCTGTCGCGGTAAGCGACAAAGGTAGTGGTTTGTGTCCGGCTTCCGTCAGAGCCTCTTGTGGCGATAAACAACTGCCGGTGAAGGTGGCTGAAGATGGTGTCGTTCAAGTTGATGCTTCATCTCTGAATGACGGTTCTTATGAATTTGCTCTTCAGGCAGCAGATAATGCAGGCAATGTTGCAATCGCAAACGTCAGGGCACTTGTTGTCGGGCCGAGTTCTCTGAAGCAGGTAAGCACTTATCCGAACCCGGCCCGCAGTTTTTCTACCATAAGGGCTGTTTTTACGGGTCCGGCTGCGACAGCAGCCCAGGCAACCGTGAAGATTTTTGACGTCAGTGGTCACAAAGTTGTTCGCATGCCTCTGATCCATCGTGGCGGCGGGGTTTATGAAGCCAGGTGGGATCTGTGCAACGATCAGGGCAGAAGTGTTGCAAATGGTGTCTATTATGCCGAAATAAAAGCCACGCTGGCTGGTGTCTCTGGTGTTGAACGTCGCAAAATCGCTGTTTTGCGTTGATTACGGAGCCTTAAATAATGAAAAAAGCAAAATTTTTCCTTCTACTGGTAGTTTTAATGACTTTTCCCATGATTCAAAATTGTGGTGGAAGCAGTAATGGCGGCGGTTCTAGCAGTCTGCTGGTTTCTGATAAGCTTATCAACGAAGGTTGGGATGCAATTAAACTTGGAAATTACGCCACCGCCAAAACCAGCTTTGAGCAGGCTATGTCTGAGAACCTGACTGAAGGTCAGAGAGTTTCGACCTATAGCGGCATGGGATGGGCATTGTCGAAAAATGGTAAAATTCTTGAATCAATTCCATACTTTGAAGTTGCTGCTGAACGTGATAATGAAGCTAAGGTTGGTCTGGCCGGAGCGCTCATCTACAGACATCAGACTTCAGTAGACTATGTCAGGGCAGCAGAACTGCTTGGCAATATGCCACCCGAAAAATTTTCTCCCCAGCATTCCGGCTTATCTTTGAGCCCGGCAAAAGTACATGGCCTGGCGGCCCTGTCATACGCACTTGCCGGCGATCTGGATCAGGCGAAGATATATATGAATAAAGCCGCCGCTCTTGATTCAATGATGGTTGGTACTACTGTAGACCGCCTTGATGAAGCATTCTTTCTTCTCGGCTGGAAAGATTAAAAAAGACACTCACTTCTAAAACAAGCTGCCCGGCGGGATAAAAACTTTTACCGCCGGGCAGCCTTTTTTATTGTCCCGGGCTTTGCAAATCTGTTATAGTTTAGCTCAAAAGGCTATCTATACAAGAGTATAATCAACATGATTAAAATAAATCTTCAAAAATTGTTATTTATTGCGTTTTTGCTTTTGACGTTGCCATTGATTGCGCGCGTTGATGCTGCTTCAAAAAATAAAGATGCCACTGAAAATATTGCTGCCCCGACTGCCTCTGAAAAAATACCCACAGGTATTTTAAACGAACAGGAGCAGCAGCTGCAGGATCAAGTGCTGCGCGATGAAATTCTCAAATATGTCAAAACCGCCAGTGAACGGGACGCCGGGGAGGGCTGGATATTTCTTGCTCGTCATTATCGAGAACTCAGAGAACTTGATCGTTCTCTGCTTTATCTACGCACGCTGCTTCGATCAGAGCATATAAACCCTCGCATAACCTGGGAAGCCATGCTTCTCAAGGCCGAAATTCTCGAGGAACGCAAAGAATATTCTGTTGCTCTGAAAGAGCTGGAAAAGCTTATCGATCTGGTGCCAGCGCGAAATTATTTTGTTCGGGCTAAAATAGCCCGGGCAAAAATTCTTGGTCGTTATCTTACGGGTACTGACGAATTGTTTGCTGCTTTTAAACGCTACTATTGGCCATTCCCAGAAAAACCTGACAGCGAAGCTATTGATTACCTTATCGGTTTTGAGAGAGGGTATGACCTGGAAATAGCTATGAAAGCCCTCACCGCCTGGGAAGAAATAGCCGGCTTTCCTGAAGTTGCTGCTGCAAACCTGGCTAATCTGCGAATCGCAATGTTGCATGCGTTCGACCTCAATAATCCAAAGCGTGCTATTCCGTTTATAGATAAAATTGCCGACGATGATGCTGTTTCGTCTGAGGCAGCGTTTCTGAAGGCTGTAATAAAACATTTTTATATTAAAGAAGCTGATTTTAAAGCTGCTCTCGCTGACTATACAAAATTTCGCAAAAAAACAGAAAGCCTGATCGGCTATAGAATTGCCGGAATTTTGCAAAGCCAGTTACTAAGCGATGTGTTAAGCGAGCATGAGACTGCGGTCAGCATGTTGCAAACTCTTCTCGAAAGTCCGCCGCATCTGACTGCTTCTGAATCATTGTCTTTGCTTAAACGGCGTGAGATGCGTGATGAAGAAATCGACTGGGCCATGCTTGCCTGTCGTATGGCTGGTTACATTTGTGAATTCAAATTGCAAAACCTCGACCGGGCGCGATATTTTTATAAAAAAATAGATGAGCTAAATAAAGAGCGGAGCGTGGCGGCCGAAGATCCGCTCACTGCTGCAGCCATCAAAAGAACAGAACCGAGTAATGGCCCTGCTGAAGCTCTTTTTGAGATGGCTTACGAAAAATATCGCAGTCATAAACTCCTGGAAGCACTGGCTCTTTACGAGGAGTTTATCGATAAATACCCAGAACATACATTCTTTCGCGAGGCTTTGTTTCGAACTGCCGTTATCGTAGATGATGACCTGCGGCAATATGAAGAAGCTCTAAAAATGTATCAGCGCTATCTGATCAAATTTGCCCCGGTAAAATCAACCTGGGAACTGGATGTTTTATACGACTGGGGTCGCATAGATGAAGTTAGATATCGTATTGCTAACTTGCTTGCGTTGCATTTGAAAAAGCCAGTTGATGCCCTGGAAGTCTATTCGCAGCTGGCTGCAGCTTACCCCGACAGCTACTGGGCATACCAGGGAATGAAAGACAGCATCAGAATTTATAATGATGACCTGGGAGATCCTGATAAAGCGAATGAGGTTATGTTTGAATTTATCGCCAAATATCCTGATTCTCGCGATGCGTCAGATTATCGCCTGGTTCTTTATAAAATTTTGCTGCAAAAAGATGAGCAGGTGAGAGCTTTGCATGTTCTTCGTGATTACCTTGACCATGCTTTACCATCTGAAAAACAATATTTTTCTCTTAAACAGCAGTGGCGCGATCTGGCGTTTAAGATACGCGAGGAAAGTTTGCGCCGGACCCTGGATGCGGTTGGTGCAAATGACCGCATTGCTGTTTACCAGAATCTGGTCGATGTTGTCTGTCTTGCTTCAACCAGCGCACCTCTTGAAAACCTGGTTTCAGAAATAAAAAGCCTGAGTCTTGACGATGAGATTCGATGGTTGCTTGTCTATGAGGCAGGCACGAGAATGTATCAAAATTATCCCCAAAAGGCGTCAAAGCTTTTTGAAGAACTTGCCAGAAATGCTACAGGCACTCCTCAGATTGCGTGCCTGCTTACGCTTGGCAATATTGCCTACCGTGTTGAAAAGAATATCGATGCCGCTGTTTCATGGTATGAAAAGGCAGAGAAGCTTTTGCCGCGCACTGACCCGCGTGCTGAAATTCCCGCCTACCGCCTTGGACGGCTGTATCTTGCCCAGGGAGACGGTCTGAAAGGTCTAAAGAAATTGCTGGATTTTACGCGAAGTTTTTCTGGCAGTAAATATCTCGCAAAAGCTTTCATGGCGATTGGTGATGCCTGTACGGCTCTTTACAACGCCGACAGAGCTGCCAGGTTTTATCGCAGAGTAATGCGCGTCGCCCCAGTTCTTGTGCCTGAAGCCGAAAAAAAACTTGCGGCTCTCGAACGTGAACTGACCTCTGAGGAATGGCTCAAAAAAAGAGCGGAAGAGCTGAAAAAACGCGCTTCTGTAGCCTCTGATACTGTTGAATCGGCTTTGCCTGAAGAACCCCTTTCAGTAGAACCCGAAAAAATAGAGAATGTTGACGCATTGACGGCAGAAGACCTGCAGGCATTCTCTATTGAGACCCTCTATGGCCTGTTTTTAATGGAAAACCAGTCTAAAAAGCCTGATGGCGACAGAATGGCAATGTTTCTTGTCGAGATTCTTGCTCGTGACCATGTGCCTGCTGATCTCCGTATAAAAGCTTTAAAACAGCTGGTTTCAACAAGATTTTTCCGCTTTCGTGACGCCGACAAATTTATCGAAGAGGCCACAAAACTGCTTGTCCGGCATAATTATGCTGAGTGGCAGGCAGAGTTGCTTTTCCGTTTGGCGCAAACTCAGGATTACTTTGCCAGAGATTTTGTCGCAGCCAATAAGTCTTATTTTGAGTATCTTTCGTTCTACTCCGCTGGCCGAAGAGTAGAAGAGGTAAGGCGTCGAATTCCGGCGGTTTATGCCCTTGCTGAAGACAAAAAAAATGCCCGACGTTTTTATGAAAAGCTGGTTGAAGACAATCTCCTTAACGACGAAATAAGAGTAGACGCCTCAATACAGCTGGCTCGTCTGCTTCTCGATGACGAAAAAAAGGCCGAAGCCACAAAAACTCTGGAAGCCGCCCTGACTTTTAAATCTGTTAAATCCCCAGAAATTTGTCTGCGCCTCGAAAAACTTACCGAAGATTTTTCTTATGTAAAAAGAGCTCTTGAATATGACGGCGAAGAAGAAATCAGGTTGAAAGCTCTTGGCAGGCTTGTTAAAAAAGCAGAAGAAGATAACGAGTATCAGGTTGCTGCAGCCCTTTTGCGTGATTTTGCCGATACATTCAAGACTCCTGAAGCTTTGGTTTATATAGAAAAAAAGGTCGAAGAACTCAATAACCGCGGCGCTATAACCGAAATTGAAACTCTTATCGACCAGTATCCCGAAGAACCAGAGACAGTCGGTCGTATGTTCAGGCTGGCAAAACTGGTCGAAGGTGCCGAGAATACACGTTACCGTTCAGAAGATCTTTTTTATGAAATCACTCTTGTTTATCCCCATTCTGAATTTTTCACTGAAAGTAAAATCAGGTCTGAGAATACGCGTGCGATAAGAGCGATTTCTGAGCTTGGCGATATTCTTAAAAAAGGCGTTCAAGGCACAGAGAGCGAAGAAATATTGCTTGAACGCGCCAGGCTGCTTAAAGAAGACCTCAAAGATCTGGCAGGGGCAAGCGAAAATTACGAGAGTTTCGTTCGCCTTTTCCCTGCATCGCCGCGTCTTGACGAAGTTTATCTTGAACTTGGTGAAATAACCCTCGCTGAAAATGGTGGGGCGCAGAAAGCTTTTGAGTTATGGGAAAAGGGACTGTCTGCCAGTCGCGATCCTTTTATCAGAGAAGAACTTACCCGCCGTATCAATGGTTTGAGGCTGTTTACGCAGAAACTTTTATATTCAGAAAATACAAATGAGCATGAGCAGGGGCTCAGGGAAGTTTTAAGAGTCTGGCGCATAGAAAAAGATCGCACGTATGCTCTGGGACTCCTTGAAAGTGCCCTTGCAAAACTGGAAAACAGGCCGGATGTGGCAAAGATGCGTTATCTGGCAGGCAGAATTTATGAAGAAGCTGGTAATTTTGAACAGGCATCAGTTGAGTATGAAAAGGCCCTCAGAAGCTTATACCACCCGGGTTGCCGTAAAGATATGGTTTTTTATCGACTTGCCAGAATCAATGCCGCCCGCAACAAGGAAAAAGAGGCGGCAGCCTATTATCTTGCTCTTGCCAGCCGTTACCCGCGCAGTATGCTCAGCCGTTCGGCTTTTTACTGGTTGCACAAACACGCTGAGCGCAACAAAAATTACAGTCTTGCCCACCATTATCTTGAAATGCTCATTGGTTTTAAGTCTCTTAATCCTCTGCACCGTGAGGCGGTTATTGCTAAGCAGCGAGAAATTGAGGCCAGACTGAATATCGAAGAAATGGAACGTTTGAAGTCATATTCAAAAACCGGGGGCTCTGAATTCCCTTTCTATATTGGTAAGGTACTTGAAAACAACCTGCGCGACTACGACAGAGCCATCACCCAATATGAGGAGTTTCTTAAAACCAACCCCCCCGTAAGGCGCAGTCGTGAAATACTTAAAAAAATTGCTGATCTTTACGAGAAAAAAGGTGATTTTGTTAAAACAGTCAGTACTCTTGATACGCTTTTGAGTACATACGAACCATCGTTGATCAATTTTGATTTAATTATCAGAATTGGTTCGCTGGTTGAAGATAAATTACTCAACCCTGAATTAACTAATCTGTTTTTTACCTCTATTGCAGCTGAGTATCGAAATATACGTAAAATCAGAGAATTTGCCGAAGCCAAATTGAGACGTCTCGAAGAGCAGAAACGTGCACAAGCTCTCAAACCACGTGCCAAAAAAGTGGTTAAGCGTGTGTATTCAGAGGATGATGAGGCCGTGCTTGAAGAAATAGAAGCGATAATAGAGCGTCAGGTTGATGACCTTCAAGATTTCAAAGAGGCTGAACGGCAACTTGAAGACCTGTGGGATGAGAATATCGATTCTCTGGCAACGCTTGATATAATGAAGACTCTGGTTGAGCTCAACAATAAACAGCTCATGGATCCTCAAAAAGCTGCCGGGTATTACCAGCGCTGGATAGATGAGAATACCGGCGATCCGCTGCTGAAAGAATATACCATGAAGCTCTACGAGCATTACATGGATGTTCTCAAAGATGGCCAGAAGGCGCTCAGATTGTTGGAAGATTACATCCGGGAACATCCGATATCAATCGAGACCATGGATATCGAGCTTAAACTGGCCAAGGCGAACGAGTTTCTTATACTCAACTATGACGAGGCAAGGCGTATTTACCAGAGAATCATAGACACCCGGCAAAACGATCCGGTTGTTCATGAAGCCTATTTCAGAGTTGGTTTTGTTCTGCGCGAGGGCTTTGCAAACTATGATGAGGCTATAAAAACCTGGCAGCTCCTCATTGACAGCTACTATAACAATGACTTTGCCGATAAGGCACAGTTTGCAATCGCTTATACCTATGAAGCTTACCGTCGAGACTTCACGCTGGCACGTCAGAGTTACGAAAAAATTCTCAATCTATATCCGAACTCAAGCCTGCAGAACCAGGCTCGTGAAGCCTTGATCAGAATAGAAGGAAAATAGTTGCCTTGAAAGGGAAACGAAATGCTTGACTGCGATGTTATGACGGGAATGTTAGAAAAATATGACAGTTTTCTCACCGATTTTGCTGTGTCAGCACTTCGTCAAATGGATGGAAATAATGCAAAGGTTGAGGCGAAGCTTGTTGAGTTTCTAAGGGGACGAATGTTTCCTGTGTCTGTTGAATGCATGACCGACTATCTGGCAAAAATCCCTCGCGGCAATGTAAGAGAGCAGGTTGTCAATAACCTCAGAGAAATGCACGCGACTCTGATGGATATGATTGCTTTTATAAGTGCCGAAGATAGCCGTCAGAGCGTTTATCTGCCTCTGATACGCATGATGGAAAAAGAGAATCATCCTCATCGTTCTTTGGCAATGACTACTCTTTGCTGTTTTGACTTTCCTGAGGCCGTAAATAATCTCGCTCTTTGTTTTTCTGAGTTTGCTTCAGAAATGCGCTGGGTAACTCTGGTTCTTCTAAAAAAACGCTGGGACGAGAAATTTGTGCCGGTGTTTATAAAAGCCCTTGAAGACCATGATCCGGAAGTCGTGAGGATTGCTATCCTTGCTTTGATGCGTGCAAATGTGATCTCTGCGCTTCTACCAATAAGGCAATTGCTGAGAAATTCTTCAGAACTCATTGTGCTCGCGGCTATATCGGCGCTTGTAGAACTGGGAGCATCCGATTCGCTTGCAGAACTCAATGACCTGTACAAAACTACTGATAACAACCAGATAAAGGCCAGTATCGTTTCGGCCTTTGGCGAGCTCGACGGGGCCGAAACCGTTGCATTTCTCGCTACCTGCCTGGATGCTTCTGATTCGCGAGTCAGGGCAAATGCGATAATTGCCCTGAAGCGAAAATATGAAAAGCAGGTGGCTATTTCTGCTGACGTGATTCAGAGAATAAGTGCTCTAAAAAATGACGGCAACCACAGAGTTCAGGCAGACAGTATTCACACCCTCTGGGTTATGGGGCACACAGAAAGTGCCGCTGATATAGAAAAAATGCTCTTTTCTGATAATGAATTTACGCGCTCTGCTGGCGCTTATTTGATTGGCAAGCTCAAGCTTTATCAACTCAAAAAGCACCTTGAAGTGCTTACAGCCGACGCCTCGTGGTCGACAAGAAAGATGGCGGCCATCGCTTTGCTGGCTTTTGGTGAGTCAGGAAAATTGACGCTCAAGCATCTGATGAATCATGGTAATTCTGATCAACAGATTATCTCTGCTTTTGCTTCGGGGCTTGCCGATGACTCTGCAGCCATCGAAAAACTTATCGAGCAAAGCCGTTCGGGTGGAGAAATAGCTGAAATGGCAATCAGTTTGCTGCTAGAGATTGCCAGAACGCCCTCTTAAGTTTATTCAGCTTCCTCTTCGGCAAAATTAAATTTTTTGGCCGGCGGAAAATACTTCGCTTTCGCGTCACCCGGCAGAACTTTTCCGCCAGATTTTGCCCATGCTGTATACCATAGGTCTACAACATTGTTAACGGCTCTAGAATAACAGCCGACTATGATTCCTTTTACTTCAGGGTATCTTTTGCCGCGAGTATAAGCCTGTTCAAGAGCGTCATAATACTGGTTTGCCCAGAGAGCTTCATATATCATTCTGGCGCTGATTCTGTTCAGGTTAGAGCAGCCGTCGAAGTTTACGCCGTAACTCAGCACATAGCGGTCAGCATCTTTTTCGGTAGCTGAATGGTATGATTTTTCTTCGATTGTTTCGTCAAGGCTTGAGCCGGTATGAAGAGGTTGTACAAGATCGCTTGCATAGTGAGCGATCCAGCCAAGCTTTTGTATAATTTCTTTTTTGCTGCGTTTTTGCTTGATAGCTTCAGCTGTTTCATTTACGAGAGCTTCTATATGGAAAGGCCCTTTGCCCATTGAACCGCCCTGAATATGAAATACATGGTTGGTAAAATCGCGAAGCACGCGGTCAGGCTCTAGTGCGCTTTCCATTAAGGGTTTTAGTGCTGGTCTTTTGATGGAGGGGCTGCGTGTTTCTCCGAGAAATTCGCGAAAAGCTGCCGGCATGATGTGATAAGCGTCAGATACAACTTTGATGTGTACTTTGCTGCCCCAGGCAAATAAATTACCAGAGCCAGTCAGAATCAAAACAACTGCGATAATCAATACTCTGTTAAAGTTTGTTTTCATTTCTGATTTTCCCTTGTTTGACTTATGAGTGAATTATAAGCAAATAATGTACCTTCCGCCAGATGCAGCGCAAAATAGTTCTGTATCGCAGTTGATGGTTTTGATAAACCAGAAGATCTCTAAAATAGATAAAATTTAAGCGGTTAGCTGATTAAAACTCAGTAATCGAAACATTGCCTCTAAAAACAACCGGGGCTACCCAGGTTGTTGGATAGCCCCGATAAGTAAGCGGTTTATCTGCAGGTCGTCATGTAGTGGGAACCGGTTCAGTTGGTTCTTCTGAAGGTTCGGCGTCGTGGTCGGTTGCCTGAACAAAATCAATAGGCTGGGAAGAATCACGACGATTTTTTAATTTTTTGCGTTTTTTGAGTTTACGGCCGGTGTTTATTACATGACCTTCTGGGTTGAAGGAGGAGTCTTCTGGGGGGGGGTTATTTTTGGCAAATTCAGCAAAGTCAACAACCAGGCGCTTTTCGATTTGATTAGAAAGATCTGTCATTCTTTCCTGCATGACCGTGTATCTATCCATGACAAATTTTCGCTGGTGTTTGTTTTCTTCTTTGAGAATCGCTATTTCTTCGTGAAGTTCGAGAAGAACTATCAAACTGGGAAGGACTATCAGAGCAACGATCATATATGTGTCTGCCTGGCGGCGAAGCAACATAGAAAGAATCATCGCAAACCACAAAACCCATAACCATCTGTTAATGTTCATTTACTACTGCCCTTTTCGTTGATAATTCTGTCTATAACAGCACAGACATCTTCTTTTGATAGACCTGTCAGCAAAAAAGATTTTTGTTTTCCAGTTTGACCTTTGTTAAGGATAACAGATTTCTTTGGTAATGCAAAAATTTTTGCAAGTGCCTCTATTAATGCCAGGTTTGCTTCACCGTCAACAGGTGGAGCCTTGACCTTAATTCTACATCGTTCCTGCCTTATGTCAACGATCTCTGTTTTCGAAGATCTTGGAACCGCAAGCACCATGAGAAGGGCGCCTTCAGGAGTTTCCTTGACACAGCTTTGAACTTGCATTGTCTCAGGCAGCTTTACTCACAGGCTCCAGAGATCTGGAAAACACGGGAGATTCTTCGTTAATCATTGCCAGATACGATTCAAGAACAGTTCTCAGCTCAACTTTCAGCATGCGTTTCTGTTTTTTGAGTTCACGAATGTCTTTGCTGATAATTTCTGATTCATTTCTTGCTTCGTCAAGAATGCGTTCAGACTGAAGTTCGGCCTCTTTTACTATCAGTTCTGCTTCTTTTTCTGCATTGTCTTTAAGGTCTCCAGAAGCTTTTTGCGCAGAAATAAGAGTCTGTTTCAAAGTCTTCTCAAGCTCCAGGTAATCTTCCATCTGTCCGGTTAAACGCTGTGCCTGGTCTTTGAGAGCCTTATTTTCGGCGTAGAGGGTTTCGTATTCTCGACCTACTTTTTTGAGAAACCCGTAAACCTCGTTTTCATCAAGTCCGCCAATATTTTTGCGCGAGAATTCTCTTTGGTAAATGTCTAAAGGGGTGATTCGCATAAAATGCCTCCTATATCTTTTCCATGAGAACTATTCTATTGGTGTTGGTGCCCAGTTTGTTGTTCTCTACCCTGAAGCAGTTGGCCAGCTTGGTAAACTGCTGACTCTGCACATAAATTTCTTTAACCTTGAACTGGTGCATATTGTAAGCTTTTGAGCAGGTTAAGCTGACCAGAATTTCATCCAGATTCAATAAGTTCCCCTGATATCTGACTTCGCCTACTTCCATGGCAACCAACCCGCCAGGAACCATTACTCTGTGCAATTCTGACATGGTTGCAGAGATAAATTCGGCCCATTTCGTCAGATCTGGAGTCTGAACAATTCGCCCCTCAACCTGATCGCGAGGGATATCGCAGAACCAGGTTTCAATCCAGGTATCCTGTATGTAGTCAACCTGATTCAGGAATGGTGGTGAAGTTACAACCAGGTGCACGCTTTCAGTAGGCCAGTCTTTAAGGTCTCGTGAGTCGCCGGTGGTTAGCTTGTGGTGGCGACTGTTACGGCGCAGGTCACTGATCCCACCGCTTTTCAGCGTGGTGCGGGCTTTTTTAAGAATTCGCGATTTGACTTCACGATAGTCCGGTTCTGCGCATCTTGTCTGGTTTATCTTGGCCTGATTGGCTTTTGGAATCGAAATTTGCGGAAATGAGTAGGCTGAGAAAAAGCCATTGGAATGACCGTGCAGACGCGAAAGGGCGGTCATCTCGATAAATCTGTCAACATCGTCTCGATTTTCCCTGAGATAATTGCGCAGATTAATCAGCTCTTTATATGTGTCTGGATGATAGAACATCGACATATCTTCTTCAAGGGTCAGATCTACTGGCCTGGAAAGATCTATTTTGTCGAGTTTTTCACTGATTGCTTCAATAGTGACAGGATTGATCTTTGGGTATGCGAGTCTCTCAGAAAGAGGGTTCACATCATTGCTCAATCCTCTGCGGTTAAGTATTGCCGATTGTAAAATTGTCGTGCCACGCCCCCCAAATGGGTCGCCTACAGTGTCTCCCGGTTTGGTATAGCGAGAAATGAAGAAGTCAGGAAGCTCCGGTTTGAACGATGCTCTATAGGAGTTGGCATAGTGAAGAGAGTGCATCTGTCTTTGCTTCGCTGTCCAGAATTCGTCATAGTGTCTCGGAACTGGACCTCTTGAAGTTATCAGCTGTCCTGCTTCGATTTCTGCCGCATCAGTAGAAACATGTTTCAATAGGGCTTGGGCGCTCATGTTGCCTCCGGTTGTTTTTCTCTTTACAGGAAAACTATCGGCGCCCGTCTACAAAACCTTGACTGTTAATTCTAAAAAAGTTTTGGCTTGTTTTTTGTAACCAAAAAAAAGATAATCATAAAAAAATGCAGCCGGCGAGGAGAGAATATGGCAACTGAATTTTTTCAGGAACTGAGAAATGCTTTTAACTCTGACCAGCCTTTTGTGCTTTGCACGGTGGTTGAAACGATGGGCAGCAGTCCGGGTACGATTGGTCAGAAAATGATAGTGTTTCGCGACGGCCACACTATTGGAACGGTTGGTGGCGGAATAAATGAAGAGCGTGTCAGAATAGCTGCTATAGACCTTTTTAAAAATGGAACGTCAACAACTCTGACTTTTAATTTGGCTAATCCGCTTGATGGTTCTGAGCCTGTTTGTGGTGGAGAGGTAAAGATTTTTATCGAACTGCAGGCGCGTGAGCCACGAATGGTTATTTTTGGCGCTGGCCATATCGGAAAAACTCTCGCAAAAATGGCTGTTTTGGCAAGATTTCGTGTGACTATAACTGATGAGCGTCCTGAATATGCAGATGAAAATATTTTTCCGCATATGAATGTGATCTGCAAGCCTTATGTTGAAGCTGTTGAGGCTGCAAAAATCGATGAAAGCTGTCATGTGGCTGTAGTCACCCCCGGTCATGTAAAAGACCGTGAAGTTCTCGAAAGGGTGCTGCTGCATGATGCCGCTTACGTTGGTCTGGTAAGTTCGGCCAAAAAACTTTGTGAAATGAAGCAGGCGTTTATTGATTCGGGGCTTGATTTAAAAAAGGTTGAGGCGTTATTTTCGCCTATTGGTATAAACCTCGGAAGCACAACCCCGGAAGAAATAGCCGTTGAAATTCTGGCTCAGATCGTGGCATTCAGAAACGGAAAAATCATTAGATTTATCAAATAGATAAAATTTATGACGAGCAAAGCCGCCAACGGGATTTGAACCTGCAACCTGCTGATTACGAATCAGCTGCTCTACCGTTGAGCTATAGCGGCATTTCGAAGATACAGATTAAATCTGGTAATATATTTTGTCAATCTTAATTTTATGCATGCCAATGACAATAAAAAAAAAGATTGTATAATCAGCAGATTTTTGTTGACCCGAAAAGCTAAGTTTGATAAACTTGTCGAACCCTCAATCAAGGGTGCCGGGAAACCGGCCTGAAAATTGAAAATCAAATCATATTCAGCTGTTGTGTCGAGGCCTGTAAATTAGGTCTTGGCAGCCCCAGAAGCGATTCTGTGTGTGTTCTGGAAGGGTTTTTGAGTTTTTAAAAAACTTAAAAAAAGATCTTGACAGTAGACGGCTGATTTTGATATGATGAGTTTCCTGCTTCGGCAGGTCGGGCTGAAGAGCCTGTAGTTCATTGAGAATAAGATCGAAAGACTT
>SABV01000350.1 GCA_009928855.1 Erysipelotrichia bacterium
ATGCTTCCCATGTTGGCCAGAATTTTTTTAATTCCGCCACTGGCAGAGCTGTCGCCTCTGGACTCTTTTAAGAAGTCATCATCGTTGATTTCAAGGGCTGCTTTTTTGTCCTCGTCGTCCTCATCAGGCTCTTTATATTCCTGGGCGGCCATTTCGGTTTCGACAAGGTATTGTTCCATGCGATGCCTGACCTCTTCGCCAGGCGGTTTGCCAAGCACAGAAAACAGCAACAGCACAAACAGCAGCGTCGCTATTCCGACAAAACCTACAAAAATTAACTGCATTAAACCTCTACCATCCTCTCGCGGTGTCTGTAAAAATATTCTGAGGTAATTTTATACCAAATTCCTGAAATTTGGAAGCGAACTTTGGTCTGATCCCTGTGGGCTTCAAACGGCCAATAATCTTGCCTTTTTCGTCAACGCCGGTCTGTTCAAACCTGAAAATATCCTGAGTGACGACCTTGTCGCCTTCCATGCCCTGAATTTCGGTCAGGTAGGTAATTTTGCGAGATCCATCCTTGAGACGCGATTGCTGAACAATCAAATGAACAGCAGAGCTGATCTGTTCACGAATTGCGCGAACGGGCAGATCCATGCCGGCCATCAGAACCATTGTTTCGAGACGGGCAAGCATGTCACGAGGAGTATTGGCGTGACCGGTGGTGAGAGAACCGTCATGACCGGTGTTCATTGCCTGCAACATGTCGAGGGCTTCCCCGCCGCGGCATTCTCCAACTATGACTCTTTCGGGGCGCATGCGGAGGGTATTTTTAATGAGCTCGCGCATAGGTACCGCGCCCTTGCCTTCAATGTTGGCTGGTCGCGTTTCGAGTCGCACCACGTGTGGCTGGCGAAGCTGTAGTTCTGCTGCGTCTTCGCAGGTAATGATGCGTTCATCTTCAGGAATAAAAGAACTGAGAATATTAAGGGTAGTAGTTTTACCCGAACCGGTACCGCCAGATACAACGATATTCAGGCGGACTTTGATGCAGGCTTCTATAAATTCAGCCATTTCCTGGGTCAGGGTGCCGAATTTTACCAGGTCAGCTATGCCAAGCGCTTCTTTTTTGAATTTTCGGATAGTAATAGTGGGGCCGTTAAGAGCCAGTGGTGGGATGATCGCATTAACGCGGGAGCCATCTGGAAGACGGGCATCAACATAGGGTACTGATTCGTCGATGCGGCGACCGATAGGCGCGACGATTCTTTCGATAATTCTCATGACATGGTCATTGTCTTTGAATTTGATATCAGAGAGAATAAGCTTGCCTTTTTTTTCGTAATAAATCTGAAACGGGCCATTCACCATGACTTCAGAAATGTCTTCTTCTTCAAGAAGTGGCTGTATGGGGCCGAAGCCGACCATGTCGTCCAGCAGGGCGCTGGCGAGAGCTTCGACTTCTCTCTGGGTGAGGCTGATGTTTACTTTAGGGCTTTCTTCAGCCACAACTGCAAAAATGCGCTCTCGCAGCATATTGCGCTTTTTATCTGGATTTGGTTCAGCCATAATAGCGGCAGGCATATCATCTACGATTTTGCCGTGAACTCTCTCGCGTAGACGGTCAAATCCGGTAATTTCGCGTGTTGCGGCAGATTCAATCATACCTGATTTTTCTGATGTTTTCTTCTCTTCGTTTAAGCGTGAAAGCAGACCACCCATTGTTTACCTCCGTTTATTAAGAACCAAAAAGCAGGTCTTTTATTTTTAAAATTGCGCTTTTACCAGTTTCCTGGGTTTTGTCACCGCCGACAATACTGTCTGCCATTGCAATTATCGATCTGGCAATAGCACTTGTCGGTGATTTTAATACGAATGCCTCACCCTGATTCAGTGAACGCTGAGCAATTTCCGATTCCATGGGAACCGTGGCATATACTGGTATAGCCAGACCGGCCTCAAGATCTTGTTTGCCAATACCTACGTTCGGGATTTCTTTGTTAAGAATCAGCTTGATTTTTGACATGTCAAAATTTATGTCGTTGAAGGTTTTCAGACATATTTTTGTGTTTTTTAACGAACTTATTTCGAGTGTGGCTACCAGTAATACCAGATTGCTGCGGTCAAGAATTGCGAGTTCTTTTTCTGTTATGTTGGGTGGGGTGTCAAAAATTATATACTGGTAAACCGGCGTGACTGCATCTAAAATTTTGAGCAGGTGCTCGCTTTTAACCATTTCGGCCAGAGCAGGCTCTTTGGGTGCCAGAAGCAGATCAAGGCCGCATTCGTGTTTAATCAGGTTTTTTTCAACTTCGGCAAGTGTTATTTCAGGGGCTTCGGCCAGATTGGTTATGGTTTTTTTAGCGGGCTGGTTTAAGGTTATCGCTACGTCACCAAACTGCAGAGAAGCGTCAATCAGCAGTATTTTTTTGCCTCTGCTGGCAAGGCTGGCTGCAAGATTTACCGCAAGAGTGGTTTTGCCGACGCCGCCTTTGGTTGCAAAAAAAGTCAGAATTTCGGCTCTTGGCTCGTTGGCAAAAAGCTCAGGTCGATCTTTTAGCCAGCGATTAAAGACGTTCTGGATGGTATCGACAAGATCGCTGGTTGAAAAGGGTTTTACCAGAAAATCTTTTGCTCCGGCTTTCATGGCTCGGCGAAAGTATTCCTGCTCACTTTGAATCGACATTATAACTGTCTGTATGTTGGGAAAATCTTTGGCCAGAATCTCGGTCGCTTTTAAGCCGTCAAGTTCTGGCATGTTTATGTCCATGAGTACGATGTGAGGCTGCAGTTCTTGAACCATTTGAATGGTTTCGCGGCCATCACGGGCTTCACCGACTATTCTGATGTTATCCTGGTTGTTTAACATCCTTCTGACATTTGAGCGCAGTTCATCCATGTCATCGGCGATCAGTAATTTAATGCACTGGTTTGTGGACAATTTTATAATCTCGCTGTTAAGCCCCTGAGTCTGGTAAAACCAGACTCAGGGTATGTTTCTGTCAGTTTTCTAGGGGTATGTGGCTTGATTTGATATCCTGAAATATGTTATGAAGTTTTTCGAGTTTGTCTGAGCGTCTCGGCACCGGCACGGTTTTAAATTTGCTTTTACCGGCCAGGTCGGTGTCGCGGTTGGTAATTCTTGGGGTTAGCAGAATAACAAGCTCATTTTCGCTGTTAGTAACAGATTTTGACTGAAACATGCGCCCAAGGTAGGGGATCTTGCTGAGAATCGGAACGCCCTTCCATGAAACCCCGTGAGTTTTGTTTATCAGACCGCCGAGGACTATGGTTTCCTGGTCTTTGATCTGGACTGTGGTCATAATGCTTCTGTTGAGGATATCGGGGGGGCCACCTGTGCCGCGCAGGTAGCTGGGTTCTTCCTGTTTAGCGAAGACTGAGAATTTAAGCTCGTCGTTGTTGACATACATGTCTCTTATCGCCAACTTAAGCGAAGCATCGGTCGATGAATAGATCGGACTACCGGCTTGATC
>SABV01000351.1 GCA_009928855.1 Erysipelotrichia bacterium
ACTTCTCGCGCAAGCATTTTAACGAGTATTACCCGGCGATTTTCATACCTAGACTCGACTTCTTCAACCTCGGCCGTCGTAAAATAATAAGCAAAACTGGTCACAGCCAAAAGAATGATAAAAAGAAGCAGTCGTTCAAACAATCTTGTATCACGAAAAATATTCATAACTCTATTCTTGCCCGTTTTCGCGTCGCATCATATTAACAAAGCTTGCCGCCGCATCAGGATCAAACTGAGAACCAGAGCAACGCTCTATTTCTTTCAATGCCTCTTCGTTAGTCAAGGCCTTTCTATAAGGCCTATCAGTCGTCATGGCATCATAGGTGTCGGCAACGCTGACTATGCGGGCAAGCATTGGAATATTGACTCCGGCGAGAGCACCAGGATAGCCTTTGCCGTCATAGCGCTCGTGGTGATGGCGAATAATGGGAACAATGGCTTCGAGAAATTCTACTTTGCCCATGATGTGAAGCCCCAGATCAGGGTGAGATTTGATGATTTCAAACTCTTCATCATTCAGGCGTCCGGGTTTATTTAAAACCGCTTCAGGAATGCCTATTTTGCCAATATCATGCAGAATGCCACCCAACTTGATCTTTTCGACTTCAGCTGGGTCAACACCCATCTCAACGGCCAGCTTCATTGAAAGTTCCGTTACGCGTTCCGAATGGCCCCTGGTATAGCTGTCTTTAGCATCAATAGCGCTGGTAAGAGCTGAAAGGGTATCTATGTATGCACGTTGCAGATTATGAAACAAATCGGCATTCTGTATTACAAAAGCGACCTGGCTACCAAGAATCTTCAAGAGATCAAGGTCTTCTGGTCGGTATGAAAAATTACCCCTCTTGTTGGCCACCTGAATAACGCCTAGCAGTTTATCCCGGGGCTTCAATGGCATAACAAGAGCGTCACGCAAAACTATGCCAGAAATTTTATTGCATTCATCTAACTTAAACTCTGTTGCTTCAAGATCTGTGATAAGACGGTGCTTTTCTTCGAGACGAACTAATTTGATCAGCTCAGAGTAACCAGATTCAGGGCCGGCAGTGAAAGTATTGTTACCAGTACTTGTTTGAAGTTGAACCAAATAGGGCTTTTCGTCCCTTTCATGAAACAGGTAGAGGCAGGCAACTTCACTGTCGGTGCCATCACTGGCAATGGCGAGAAATTTATCAACAAGCTGCTGCAAATTAATATTGGTTACGATTTCCTTGCCGAGAATAAAAACGTTGCTCAATACCAGCAAACGCTTAAACATGCGCTCATAAAGAATCGCACTTTCAAGAGAAGCCGCCGCCTGAGAGGCAAGAACCGGCAAAATTTCGCAGATGTTTTCTGGGGCATCAGCATTGAGTTTTAATCCGATTACACCCAGCATGCGATGGCGCCTTACAAGAGGCAATAAAATAAAATCTTCAATGCTGATAATAGCTGATTCTGTTTCAAGCCAACGGGAATACTCAACCTTAAACTGGGAGCGAATTTTCTCCATTTTTTCTTCGAGAATGAGGTTGCTTATGCGCACATCCAAGTCTGAGGGGTCTTTTCCGGCGAGGGAAAAAAAAGACGACTCAGCCTTACACAAAATCAGAGCCTTTTTTAAAATTGCCCGCAAAAGCGAATCGAGTTCAATAAAAAAACCAGTTTCATCTAGCGTTAGAAGCTCTTGAACCTGCTTTTTTAAAATCTCGTTTTCGCGAACCAGCGATTCTTTGTTAAAGCTCCCACCAGTTGGGTTTATCCAGGAAATATCAAACATGATACTTGATTCTACCATGAGCCGGCATTAAATACAATCTCGCTAAATTATCTAAACGTCTATTCTCTGACTATGCGCCCCTCTGTCTTAAGCGTAACAGGGCCATTCTGGGCTTTGTTGGCAATATACTCTCTTATAACATCTCTTTGCTGCCGGCCAAACTGCACATTACGACCCTTTCGGAAAGAAATAAAATTATCGCCGCCTTCTGCAAGAAAATTGTTAGTACACACTGCGTAGTCTTTTTCCGCAACTACAGGCTCGCCGGCGACCAGAAGAGACTTAAGAGCAAAATCACCGTCATTGCGATAAATAAAGGTATAAGAAGCGTTCGCAACCTGCAAGACTCCCCTTTTCAAGCTGGCAGATACAGAAAAAATATCAAGAAGATCGCGACCACTCAAGGTCATCTGCACGATTTGATTATCAAAAGGCATAATACTGAAAAGATCGCCCAGGGTAAAATCTCCGGCCTGAATATTGCCATGAACACCACCACTGTTCTGAATCGCAATATCAGCGCCACTTTCGGCAAGCATAGCATCAGCAATCATATTTCCAATGGGGCATTCTGAAGCATACGACCTGGCATAATCTTCTGCAAAACTGCCAACAAAAACATCTTTGAGTTCTCTACTCTGGCGCGTTACTTTTTCAGCCACAGCGGCAACCTGCGGATCAGGGGTTATTTCGGCATGATTAACCGCCAGGCGCCGCGATGAAAATCTGACTATTTGTGTCGGCGGCGGGGTCAACTCAAGATCTAGAATATCCACTTCCTTGCTCTGGTTATAACCACTCACAGTCTGAATAATAACCCCGTCTTTTTTAAGAGAAGGGGGAGGTTCGATTTCATAATCAAGCATGACACAAATATCCGGAGACGCGGAAGCAATTAACCGCCATTCTTGAAGAGAAATTCGATCACGGCTAAAAAGAGTCAGCAGAACGACGATATCGGCACCGGCCCGCTTAAGAGCATCAACTCGCGATTTTAAAACATCACCCGGCTGAAGAAATTCGAGCCCTTCAATATTTGAGCGGGCTGTCAGATTGGGAGTCTCTGGCGGTGTGATGCCCAGCAAACCAATCTTTAAGCCTAAACCAGGGTTAAAAAACAACTCCGAGGACAACCAGGAAGGTGTTCGCCCGCTTTCTTTCTCGACAATATTGGAACTGACAAATCCAAATTCTGCTTCTTTTGAAAGCTCCGCCAGGCGCTTGTGACCATAGCTGAACTCGATATTTCCAGGCAGCATAGCCTCAACACCAACCGCATTCATGGTCTGAATAACCGAAGCACCGCGGCTAAAGTAAGAATCAGCAGTACCAGAAATTTCTGTGCCAATAGAGAAAACATTGAATGGATCGCCGCTGAAAGAAGCTACTGTTTCTTTGATTACAGAAGCCACCCCTGCAGCTCCACCCATCTTTTTACCCTGATAGGGCTTAAACTTAGCCTTAAATGGATGTATTCGACCACGCCCCATACCGGTCAACACCAAATGGTATCGCCGATTCTGGCCAGGATAAGCAAGCCACAAAATCGTAATCAGCAGCGAGATTATTGAAGCCGCCAGAAAAATCTGGTTAAATCTTAGTTTCATTGAGATTGCTCCTGCATGATATTCTAGAGCGGCCATGTTGCCAAAGCAATGTTTTTTTGCA
>SABV01000352.1 GCA_009928855.1 Erysipelotrichia bacterium
CTCGTTCAGTCAAAACATGGGTTTTTTCCATCAATTCGATAACCGCTTTGTCTTCGAAAGCCGGAAGAGCGGCCGGAGTATTTTTGGCGTTAGGCAGCCCCAGACGTTCGCCTTCTTTGTGCCATTCGTCAGAATAACCGTTGCCTTCAAATCTGATGCGTCTTGTTTCTTTGAATACTTCTTTAAGAACCAGCAGAGCGTTTTCGCGAATATCTTTGCCTTTATGTGCAGCCAGGCGTTTTTCAATCATATAGTAGCCATAGGTGCAGACCTGGTTGAGCAATGTAACCGCTTCAGATGGATTTTGTGAAGAACCGACCGCGCGAAATTCAAATTTATTGCCGGTAAAAGCAATAGGGGAAGTGCGATTTCGGTCTGCATAGTCTCTCGATATGCGCGGCAGATTTCTGACTCCCATGTTGATGCTTGCCATTGCCTGTTCTGTGACTTTGCTCATGCTTTCTATTTCGTCGATCAGGCGAGTGAGATATTCACCGAGATAGATCGACATGATTGCCGGCGGCGCCTCATTTGCTCCGAGTCGATGGTCATTGCCGGCGTCGGCTACAACAGCCCGCAGAAGACCTCCGAATTTGTCTACGCCGAGAAGCACTGCGCCGAGGGTGAGCAAAAAGTTTATGTTTTTCAGTGGCGAGGCAGATGGTTCGAGATAGTTGGTGCCGGTATTATCGCCGATAGACCAGTTAACATGCTTGCCTGACCCATTCACTCCGGCAAATGGTTTTTCATGAAAAATGATTACCAGGTCGTGTTTCATACCAACCTGTTTCATGACATTCATTGCCTGCAGGTTGTGATCGATAGCGAGGTTTGCTTCTTCGTAAAGGGGAGCAATTTCGAACTGATTCGGAGAAACTTCGTTGTGGCGAGTTTTGGCCGGAATCCCGCGACGGTATAGTTCGTGGTCAAGGTCTTCCATGAATCTGATTATTTTTTCATGGATGGCGCCAAAATAGTGGTCTTCCATCTGCTGACCTTTTGCCGGCGGAGCGCCAAAAAGTGTTCTGCCGCAGATTCTCAGGTCCTGCCTGGTTTCGTAAAGTTTTTTTGACACGACGAAATATTCTTGTTCGGGCCCGCAATTTACGACGATTTTTTTGGCAAGTCGATTGCCAAGCATTCTCTGCAGTCTTATTGCGGCATCGTTAAGAGAGCGCATAGATCTCAGAAAAGGGGTTTTAATGTCGAGCACATCGCCGGTCCATGAAAGGAATACAGATGGAATAACCAGGGTGCGTGTTTTTCCGGTTTCGAGCAGGAAAGCCGGTGAGGTTGGGTCCCAGGCTGTGTATCCACGCGCTTCGAAGGTTGAGCGCATGCCGCCTGATGGAAACGAAGAAGCGTCAGGCTCGCTCTGAATAAGCTGTTTAGCCGAGAATCTTTCGAGAATTTCGCCGTTATCTGAGTAGGTTATGAAGGCATCGTGTTTTTCGGCAGTACCACCGCGCTGAGGTTGAAACCAGTGGGTGAAATGAGTTGCGCCTTTACTGATAGCCCATTCTTTCATGGCGTGCGCGACATCTTCGGCGATTGATTCATCGAGAGATGAGCCGCTTTGAATTGTTGCGACAAGTCTTTCGTAGGCATCATTACTGAGTTTTTCTCTCATAACTGCTTTGTTGAAGGTTAATTCACCGTAAATCTGGGTCAGATGCGACATTATTTTCTCCGGTTTCGGGTGTTGGATATTATCAAGCTGATGATTTTTTAAAATCAACGCAATAATACGTGTGAGGTATAAAATCGTCAATAGAGAATCGACGTTTTTGCAGATAAATATTAAAAATAAGGTCTTTAAAATTAAAAAAGCTTAAAATCGAAGAATCTGATTCAAATTCCACAACGTCTGATAATAAATATTATGTAAACCTATGAATATGGAAAAGCCAAAAAATAAAAATTAGTCATCAGATTGATAGATTTAGTTAAAAATTATCCGCTTTGTTACGAACTAAAAATAATTATCCCCCGAAGCTGTTTGTGCAACCAAAGCTGCAAAAAGCACCAGGCTTGCTCTGACAGTCTTTTTGCAAAAACAAAAGGAGTGTTCTCATGTCAGATGATAACCGTTCGCCGGCTCTTGGTCAACTTGCCGGTGCAATTGAAGCCGCCAGAAAGAAAAAAGAACAGACTGGCGAAAAAACTGCCAAGTCATCAGATTCTTTGCTATGGCCTTTTTTAAAAGCCGGGCTGTGTCTTTTTTGTCTTTGGCTATTACTGATGTATGGAATCGGTAAAATTGAGACGTCGTTTCTGGAACGCACTGAAACTTACGAAAAGCTGTTCAGGCCTCTTGCCGAAAAGTTTGCAACTCTGAACCTGCCCGCCGAAAAGCCTGCTGCCAGATCGACTTTAAAACTAGACAGCTGTAAGTTCATAGTCTGCTGGACCCGGCCAGACAAAAATGGAAGAATGATTGAAAGAATTCAGTACAATGTGCCTGAAAAACGCCAACCCAAAACCCATGATGAGGTCGATCTTATCGTTCGCCTGACTTTAAAAAAAGACCGGGTTTATTATTCTCGTGGCAAGTTCAAGACAAAGTTTCCGATTTATGACATTGTTACTGATTTTATTGATGTAAAAAAGCAGGCAATTGTTCGAAGCGAAATTATCAAAGGCGACCCGACTGATGGCGAAGCTAATGGTCTGCGCAAAGCTCCAGGAACAATGCCGATTCTGGACCTGCAAAACTTTCTTGCATCAGAACTCAGGTATGACGCAGCATGGGCATGGCATCAGCTTCAATAGGGTCTGAGCTTCAGGCTGAATAAAACAAATAAATAAAATAAATGGGCTGCCCCGCTGTGGGACAGCCCATTATTATTTTATCTCTGATTATTTAATAACTGAGAAATAGAGCTCTTTTACCATTGGATCTTTAAGGTTTGGACGGCTGCGTTTAGCGCTTCGGGGCGCTTTGTCCCCTACTCTTTCTCGTGCTGTTTTTATAGCATCGTCGATGCTCTTGCCTTCTGCCAGCTGCTGTGCTGCAAATATGGCGCGGTTAACATTGATAACGCCACCTGATTTTACTTTATCTTTGAGCCATTCTTTTTTATCAACAGTCTCCATAAGAATTTTTTTAAGCTGAACCGGAGACAGATCAGAATTGGTGTCAAGCACCATTGATGCCATTCTGAGCGCATTCGGGCAAGCCATTGAAGTGCCAGACATGTAACCCATTTTGTTGTTTGGATACGTAGCGTAGATGTTAACCCCTGGTACTGCCACATCAACGGTCTTAGCGCCATAGCATGAGAACGGCGCTATTTTCTGGTCTTCGTCTGTGGCCGCAATTATAAGTTTATTTTCCATTTGAACTCCGCTGGGAGAGCTTACAAGCGGATCAAGGTCTTCTGCTGAATTACCTGCTGC
>SABV01000055.1 GCA_009928855.1 Erysipelotrichia bacterium
GAAGATGCCGAGGCAGCCTACTTCCCTGATATTCTGCTACGCAGTACTATGGTATATGATGGTCATGGCATAATGGAAGTCACAGCCGTTGGCGATGCCACCGAAATAGGTAAAGCGGCACGTTCAGCCAGTGAAGAGAGCGACGAGCCGACACCGCTCAATCGTCAGCTTGATCGTTTGAGTAAATTGATTGGTGTTGTCGGTTTTTTTATTGCTTTTTTAACATTTTTTGCTCTGGTAACAAGGGATTATATCTCTGGAGAGCTTTCTTTGAGCCAGTCTCAATGGAGTTTCTCTTTGATATTGTTTATCGGCGCCATGATTTCGCTGGCGAAGGTGTGGTTGCCTATTCTTGCTGACGGATTTGAGTTTGTCGGTCGAGAATTGCCTCTGCCGCGCATTATTGAAAGATCAGATCTTAAATCATGGCTGAAAGTTTTTGTTGCTGGTGTGGTATTTTGGGGTTTGTGCATGCTTGCAGGTGTCCTTACTGGTTATTTGCCAGAGAATCCCGCACTTTGGCTCCCTGCAGAGGCTATTTCTGAATTTTTGAAATTTTTTATGATCGCGGTGACCATAATTGTAGTTGCGGTGCCTGAAGGTTTGCCAATGAGCGTGACGCTCAGCCTTGCTTACAGTATGCGCAAAATGACGGCTGCCAACAATCTGGTTCGACGCATGCACGCCTGTGAGACAATAGGAGCCGCAACAGTTATCTGTTCAGACAAGACTGGCACGTTGACTCAAAACCGTATGGTCATGAGTTCCGTTCATTTTCCGACTCTTCGATCGCCGAACCTCTCACGCGACCTTGTCAGCGATACAGAAAAAATTATTGCCGAATCAATTGCAGCTAACAGCACTGCAAATCTTGGCAGAAAATCAGGAGAAGCGATCACTGCAATTGGTAACCCGACTGAGGGGG
This sequence comes from Erysipelotrichia bacterium, assembly GCA_009928855.1. Taxonomy (GTDB): domain Bacteria; phylum Muiribacteriota; class Ozemobacteria; order Ozemobacterales; family Ozemobacteraceae; genus Rifleibacterium. Next base: position 926 of record SABV01000055.1, read on the forward strand.
CTGCTTTGCTGTGGCTTGAAGAGTCCGGTATTGATTATCTGCCCCTGAGACAAGCTTTTGCCCTGGAAAAACAATGGACTTTTTCTACCGAACGCAAAATGATGGGTTCCTATGGTCTCTCTGGCGCTGGTGGCGAAAGTATTTTGTATGTAAAAGGCGCGCCAGAGATTATTTTATCTCGATGCTCCGAAATATTGTCAGATAAAGGTCTGCAGAACATAACGCATTTTTCAGAAAAAATCGCCGACGAATTGCGTAACCAGCAGGCCCGCGGCATGAGAACTCTTGGGTTTGCCTTTTTAAGAGGCTTTGATAAGGCTCCTGATGGTGACATAACTGTTTTTGCTAAAAATATGGTCTGGCTTGGCTTTGTGGCGATTGCTGATCCGATACGGCCTGATGTTCCAATGGCATTGAATGTCTGTCGCAGCTCCGGGGTGAAGGTTAAAGTCATTACTGGCGATAATTCAAGCACTGCCTGGGAAATCGCCAATCAGGCTGGCCTGATTGATGAAGGTGATACGCCGGCGAAAGTACATATCACCGGAGCTGAATTTCAGGCGCTTGATGACGAAGAAGCCATGCAGGCAGTCGATAGAATAAAAATAATGTCGCGCGCCCGTCCTGCTGACAAAATGAAAATGGTGAAACTGCTGCAGCGCTGCGGGCACGTTGTTGCAGTAACCGGTGATGGCACTAACGATGCCCCGGCATTAAACCACGCCAACGTTGGTCTTGCAATGGGCAAAACCGGCACCTCTGTGGCCAAAGAAGCCAGCGATATAATTCTGCTGGACGACTCTTTTCCGAGTGTCGTTAAGGGCATCATGTGGGGGCGATCGCTTTATGGCAATATTCAACGCTTTGTCATGTTTCAGCTGACCATAAATGTTGTGGCGCTGGCGGTAGCTTTGACGGGCCCTTTTATCGGCGTTAAAATGCCGCTTACGGTCATCCAGATGCTCTGGGTAAATCTCATAATGGATACTTTTGCCGCTCTGGCTCTGGCTACAGAACCCCCGCACTGGAAAGTTATGTCGCAGCCACCGCGTCGATCAGAAGATTTTCTGGTTACCAGGCCGATGTATATGCATATTTTCGGTGTTGGTGCCGTTTTTTACCTGGTTTTGGTCGCTTTTTTAAAGTATTTTCAGCGCGATGGCAATGTCAGCGTTAAAGAATTATCTGTTTTTTTTACGGTATTTGTCATGCTGCAGTTCTGGAATATGTTTAATGCACGCGCGTTGGGCCTTAAAAAGTCAGCATTCAAACGCTTAAGTGAGAACAAGGGGTTTGTCGTGATTTTGCCGACTATTTTACTGGTGCAGTTTCTTATTGTGCAGTTTGGTGGAACCATGTTTCGCACAGAACCATTGTCGGCGGGAACATGGCTGGCTATTATTTGCGGCACTTCGCTTGTTTTATGGGCCGGTGAAGCTTACAGAATGTTCGTCGGCAACGAGGTGCACAGAGAGGGTGAAGATAAGTCACCTTTTGAATGATAAAAAAATCCCCCTCAGTAAGCTTCTGAGGGGGATTTTTTATAAACAGGTTATCAATCAGGCGCTGGCGTTTTTGCTCTTTTTGCTGACCTTGCGCAGGTGACCGTTGGTAAGGGTTTTGTTGCCTTTTTTGTAGTGACCTTTTACGAAGGTTTTTTTGGCTTTTTTGCCGGTTATGGTTGATTTTGCCTTAACAGCTGAGTCCATAGTTGCATTCTGCGCGTTTGCAGCGGTTTTGACCACTGCGCGTTTGGTTTTCTTAACTGCTTTCTTAACTTTACGCTTGATAGTGCGTTTTATTTTAGTAAGGCATGAAGGTTCGCTTTTGGCGGCCATGATTTGAGAAACTTCGCCTGAGCCGGCAAACAGACCAAAAGTTACTGCAGCTACTGTCAGAATATTGAATAATTTACTCATTTCTTATGACCTCCGTTGGTTTCTTATCGAATCATCTTGTTAAGAAGGATTATAAGAATCAAAAGGCCAACCCGTAACCCCCCAAAATATAATTTTTTAAAAATAGTTAAAAAAATATCCCGAAGTCTGAAACGACTTCGGGATGGGTCTTAGGGGGAAAATTCGAAAACTATGCTGTGTCGAGTATCAGGCTGCCAGCTGTTCGCGGCGCTCTTCGTTCTTGAAGAAGTCTATCTCGCCGTTGCTTATGTCGTAAAGTCGCTGCTGAATCTTGCTCTGAACAATATCCAGACCATTGGGCAGATCAAGAAGAGCTGCATCTTTCCCGAGGATGTCTTTATAGGCAGTTTTAATGTGCTGGATCATCCTGATGCGGAATTCGGCATCGCTTTTTGCCTGATAGAGAGGTGTTGAGGGAAGAATCATGTTTATTGCCTCCTTGAACATTTTTATTTTGTTCTCAAGAGACTATCGACATTTTTCTGTTGGGGTTTAGATTTTTTTAGCTTTTACGAGTTGCCCTCAGACCTCAAGACCAACTTTCAGACCAGTGAAAGAATGCATCTGACTAAGTGCCAGTCCTATGCCGGGCATGAAAGAATCGCGGTCGAGCGAATCATGGCTGATGGTCAATGTTTGCCCGATATCACCGAAAATGACTCTCTGGTGTGCAACCAGCCCGGGAAGGCGCACTGAATGTATCGGAACCTGTTCTGGCAGTGACTCATCAGTTATGCCGAGTTCTTCAAGAATGCCTTGTCGTGTTTTTATGGCTGTTCCAGATGGTTTGTCGAGTTTTTGCGAGCTGTGCATTTCGATTATTTCAACGTTTTTCATGTATTTTGCAGCCCGCTTGGCAAAATCCATCATCAGAACTGCACCAATAGCAAAATTAGGCACGATCATGACGGCTGTGTGCATTTTCTGGGCAAGATGATCAAGCTTGGCCTGATCTTCCTGTGAGATGCCGGTGGTTCCTATTAAGACAGGGATCTTAGCCTGCAGACATACGGCAGCATTACTAACCACGGAATCTGGAGCGGTAAAATCAATAGCTATGTCAATACAGGCCTCTGAAAGGACTGTCTGAAGATTTGCAGAAACAGGAATGCCAGTGCTGCCAAGCCCTAGAAGAGAGCCGAGATCGTCTCCGCATCTGGTGGTGTCAATCCCTGCAGCAAGTTCGTAATCACTATGTGAGAGTAGATACCTGCAAACAACTTGCCCCATTTTCCCTGCACAACCGATTACTGCAATTTTTTTCCTTTTCATTTATACCTCTTGTTTTATTATCTGGTACCTGTAGAACCAAAACCACCTTCGCCACGATGCGATGTGTCGAGTGTGTCCTGAAGACGAAAGTCAACTTCCGTAACCCGCGAAAAAACCATTTGCGCTATGCGCATGCCTGGTTCAACCGTAAAATCAGCCAGCCCGTGGTTAATCAACAACACGCACACTTCACCGCGATAATCGCTATCAATCGTGCCTGGAGCATTCAGAACCGTTACACCATATTTTGCCGCCAGCCCTGAGCGTGGCCTTATTTGAGCTTCGAGCCCTTGAGGCATCGAAATTCGCACACCAGTGGGTACCATGGAGTAGGCTCCGGGGGCTATGGTCTGGTGTTTGCAGGCATACAGATCATAGCCTGAAGAGCCACGAGTAGCCATGGCTGGCATGGCTGCTCCCGGCTGATTCATGATCTGTATGCCCACCAGGGGCTTGACTATGTGCTCAGGCATTGGCACCTTCAGACTTTTCTTTTCCTGTTTCGGCAGATTCAATAATGCGATACTGGTTTATTGCTTCAGCAAGTGTTGTCATCGCCTTTTCAAGCTTTTCAACTTCAAGCACGTAGCTGATTCTGATTTCGTCCAGCCCCAGGCCCGGGTTTACGTAAAAGCCTGCGGCAGGCGCAACAAGAACAGAGTTTCCGTCATGGACAAAGTCAGTGAGAAGCCATTGTGCAAATCGTTCTGCATTTTTTATCGGCAATTTTACAATTACATAAAAGGCCCCGGTCGGAGTTTTACATACAACTCCGGGAGCTTTGGCCAGACCGGCCATTACGGCATCACGTCGTCGCTGATATTCTTCCAGAATCGGCTGAAAATATGATGGATCCATTAAAATGCCTGCTCTGGCTCCCCATTGCTCAACAGTTGGGGAACTCAGGCGAGCCTGCGCAAACTTCATGCAGGCCCCCATGACTTCACGGTTCTTGCTGGCAATGAGCCCTATGCGGGCACCACATGCCGAATAACGTTTGGAAATGCTGTCGATCAAAATGGCATTCTGCGCCATTCCCTCAATCTGCAGAATTGATGTGTGCTGCAGCCCGTCATAGGTGAATTCGCGATAAACTTCGTCGGCGATGACATACAAATTATGCTTCTTGGCAACAAAAGCCAGCTCTTCAAGGGTTTTTCGTGAATAGACAGTGCCGGTGGGGTTATTGGGGTTGCAGATCAGAATGGCTCTGGTTCGATCAGTTATGGCCTTTTCAATTGTGGCGGCCGGGGGAAGTTGAAAGCCGTCTTCGGCATAAGTTGTCAGAGCTTTCAGCTTAATGCCGGTTTCAAAAGCCATGCCGTTGTAATTGGTATAAAAAGGTTCGAATACAATAACTTCGTCGCCCGGGTCACAGATAGACAGAAAAGCAAAAAAGATTGCTTCGCTGCCGCCAGTGGTAACAATTATGTCTTCAGGAGCCAGGTCTATGTGGTTCTGCTGGTAATATCCCGAAAAAGCTTCTACAAGAAAGTCTTCACCCTGCGAAGGGCTGTAAGCAAGAACTTCCTGGTCAAAATTGCGAATTGCATCACGTATTGGCTGCGGAGTTGGAATATCTGGCTGACCAATGTTCAGTGGGAATACATTGATGCCTTTTTTGCGTGCTGCTACTGCGAACGGAATAAGTTTGCGAATTGGTGAGGCCTGCATGTCGCGGGCTCTGACAGAAATCTTCTTCATTACCAGTTTCCTTTCCGGGAATTCTTTGTTGTGATGAGTAAAACCATAGCCTATTTAATAAGAAAATGTAACTCCATTTTAATTTTTCTTTCAAGCTTTTGTTTCTAAGGTTTAGAACAATTTTAACCGAAAACTATATTTGAATGAAAAAAATCAGACAAATTACTCTTTTATTTTTGATTATTATACTTATGGCTCATGCCGGTTGCATGAGCACAACTTCGCCTGCTCGCGGCGGACTTTCTGGCACTGTCACCGATGCTGCCGGCAACCCGCTGAGCGGTGTCAAAATAACGACTGCCGATTCTGCAACAATGTCTGATATTTACGGCAAGTGGGCGTTAGAGTCTTTGAGCCCACAAATGACCGAAATTACGGCCTCGCGAGATCAGTATCAGTCGCAGAAACTGACGATTGAAGTGCTCAGCGGTGAAATACTTGAAAATATCGTATTTGTGCTTCCCGCTGATTCTGAACTTTACGATGTTCAGGTGTCTTCTGTCTCTTCGACAAAAGCGAATGTTACTTTTTATACTCGAAATAATGCCGTGGGATACATTAAATACGGAATCAACGCCCTCTTGAACCATACTACGCCTGTGGGTGCTGAGGGTAAGCTGCATCAGTTTAATCTGGAAAACCTGACGCCGGCTTCAAGTTATCGTTTTAAATGTGTGGCCACCGATGAGCTTGGCCGCGCTCTTGAATCTGAGACAAAGAATTTTACTACTGCTTATACAGCCAGAGGCGATGCGCCATCAGGGCTTGCAATTGCAAAAACGGCAAATTCAAATCTGCTTCAGATTTCGTGGAACCAGGACTCTGGAAGTGATCTTGCCGGCTTTGCGCTCTACAGATCACAGTCTTCTCAGGGGCCGTTTATGTCTCTAGGCACCGGCATCATCAGACAAAACGCCTATGCTGACCTCGATGTGCAGCCTGGTGTAAAATATTATTATCGTGTGACCAGATTGTCGTCTTCTGGTGACGAATCACCCCCTTCTGCCGTTGAATCATTTCTGATGCCGGGGGTTATAACGCAAAACGCTGTCTGGACTGTTCAAGAATCACCATATCTTCTCACTGGTGATTTAACGGTGGCTGCCGGCGCAAGCCTGGTGATAGACAAGGGTGTGAGTATTGGTGTCGCCATTGGTGACCAGTGGGATGCAGATTCTGCAACTGACTTGATCGATATCAGCGTTAAGGGAACTCTTATGGTTCAGGGAACTGCAGCTTCGCCCGTGACGATTACTTCGATGGGCAGTGCGCCTCAGGCCGGCGATTGGAACGGTATCACCTTTGAGAACATTGCTGATTTAAGTACCAGTATGGTCAAAGGACTGAAGCTGTCTTTTGCCGAAAATGGCATAAAAGGCGTAGCCGGTTTGCCGAATATCAGCGAATCAAGTATCTATAATTGTCGAGTTGCGGGCGTCGTTTGTGAATCAGGCCGAAAAGATGTCATTTTGCGCACTATACAGGTAGATACCTGTGCTTCCGGTATTTCTGTGAGCAACAGCCCTGATGTGAATGTTAAAATTTTCGACAGCACGTTGTCGCGCTGTATTTATGGAATTGTCTGCCGTGACAATAAATATGTTGAAATAAAACGCAATACCATTGCTCTTGCCAGTGTCTCTGGTATTGACGTTGGAAACAGTGACGCGACTTCAAAAGTGTATAACAACATTGTCGGTTACGGGTCAAGTGGCAGCGGCATCATCTGTCGTGGAAACGATGAAATTCGCCGCAATACAGTTCAGTCTAATATTGGTATCGAAATAAAAGCTCCTGCGGAGGCAGATGTAGAATCTGCAATACTTGCTTACAATATCAGGAGCAATCTCATTCTTGCTGATAAATCGAGAAACTGTGTCGGCGTATTTTACAGCGGTAAAATCGCTTCAGCGACACATACGATTAACGTTCAATATAATGCTGTCTGGAACGTTGCCACATCGCGAAAATACATCGATTCTGAGGGAGCTTCATTTTTTGCTTCAGCTTATGTTTCTGCCGATATTTCTTTGTCAGAAATCGCCGGGGCAGCCCTGTATGGCGGAAATCCTTTTGCTGCAGTTCCGGGCGCTGATTTTAGCTATGTGCCTTCGTCGGTAGAACTTAAAGGAACGGGCTATGATGGCGACACAATAGGAGCCGAAGATGCTTCTGGTTGATAGAAAACATGTAATGCCGGCAGCGATGCTGGCGCTTTTGCTTTTTGTGGCCATTTTATCGGGTTGTGGATTGCGTCAGTCGCAAACCGGCAGCCTCAGCAGCAGATTGCTTGATGCCGATGGCAATGCTGTCGCAGGTGCCGAGGTTTACTCGATTTTTGCCGAACGGGAAAAAGTTTTTTCGGGCCTTGATGGCGGTTTTTATCTCTCAGAATTGCCGGCAGGTCTGAATAATATTGTTATCACGCATCCAGATTTTACTCTTGAAGAACGTCAGGTAGAAATCAGCGCCGATAATGCAACCGTCATTGATTTTATAAAACTTGACCGTGCGAACGCTCCTTATCGCATTACCGATATTGCTGTTTCTGTGACTGGTTCAAGCACTGCCGTAATAACCTGGAATACTTACAGAAGCGTGGTTTGCCAGTTAGAATACGGCAAAACTACCGGCTATGGCAGCGTCTATCGCGAAAATCGTGCAACTACAGAACACAGCGTGACATTGAGCGGTCTATCGCCTGAAACCCTTTATCATTTCAGGGTCTGGTATGTAGATGATGCCGATGTTACCCATTATTCGATTGACACCCTGTTTAAAGCAGGTGTGGCAGACCGCCCCGAGAAAGTCGCTGCTGTCGGGTTGCAGCCATTCAGCTCTTTGAATGTTGTTACCGTTGAATGGCAGGCTGCTACGAGTGGTCAGAAGCCGGCAGGGTATAATGTCTACCGCCGGGAAAAGCGTGGAGAATGGTTTAAACTCAATGATGGTTTATTGACTGGCACTTTTGCTTCTTTTTCTGATAAAACTGCTGTTGCCGGCACATTCTGCCAATATGCGGTAACCGCCGTTAACGGTTTTGCAGCAGAGTCAGAAATGGTCGAATCAGAGATGGTTTTTATTCCGGGGGTTATCAATCAGAGTCTTGTTATCAGCGCCGATGATTCACCGGTTAAACTCAGTTCAGATCTTATTGTTGCGGCCGGAGCCCATTTGTCGGTAGAACCGGGCGTTGAATTTCTTGTCAGTGAAACAGACGCTTTTGCCTCCGGTTATGACGAATCGCGTGTCGAAATTATTGTTCATGGCCGCATAGCGGTTAAAGGCAGTGCGGTTGCGCCTGTAGTTTTTGCGCCTCTTGATGGTTCAGGGCGCCGAGATCATTGGGCTGGTATTCGCATTCTTTCAAGCTATACGGGTGTTTCTGAAATCAGTCATGCACAACTTTTTGGTTGCAGTGGCTTTGCTCTTGAGATCAGCGCCGATCGTGCCAGGGTCAACAACCTTTCAATTGCCTATTCCCAGCATGGTCTTCTGCTTGAAGGGGTAAGAGAGACGCTGGAACTCGATTCATGCAGTTTTTCGGAAATAGCCTCGGTTGCTCTTGATGTGCGCGAATCACGCCATGTTATTGTTGGCAATACCTCGTTTAATAAGGTCTACACAGCCGTGTCGGCAAGTTCTGCTACAGCAGATGACCAGATAATAATGCGCAATTGCGATATTGATTGTCTTAAAGCTGGTTTTAAAGGAACTTATGGTCGCATCAAATTGAAGAATATTCTCATTGTCAGCCCTGATGGAACGGCAATTCATGTGGTAAAGGCCATAAACAACTCTGAAAATTATATAGACCATTGCACTCTGGATTCCCTGAACGGGATTGTTGTTGACAGTGGCAAACTTGCAATAGAGAACAATATCGTGGTTAACCGCTATAAGACAGGAATTGCAGGAATAACTGATAATTCAGCTCTAAGTCCGGAATATTCTTATAACGATATTTATGGGTTCGCCACGGTTTTCGATGGTTGTAATGCTGGAGTTGGAGCTCTGAGTGTTGATCCTGACTTTGTCGGAGGCAACCCTTATGATTATCATCTCAAAGCTCTGTCACCCGCTAAAAAAGGTGATCAATATGGCGTTGAACTTGGTCGATACGGCGCTTCGAGGTTCTAAAAAATATGAACTATAAAATTGCTGCTATTCGGGCGAACATGAAGCTGATTCTGGCTTTGCTGGTAGTCATGTTGTTGACCTTCATTCTCGGTTGCGAAAACAGTGTCAGCACCAAACGTGGTTCTGTTTCGGGTATTGTGACAGATTTAAGCAACAACGCTATTGTAGGGGCGGTTATTACTTCGCACCGTTCTCTTTTTAAAGCAGAAACTGACGAAAATGGCCATTACGAATTTACTTCGCTCGATGTCGGAAGTCATCGCCTTGCTGTTGCCAGAAATGGCTATTATCTCGCGTCGAAAACAGTCGAAATAACTTATGGGCAGGTTGTTGAGGGCATCAACATCAAAGTAGAGCCTCTTGAAAACATGATTTCCCATAGTCTGTCGATACGCGAAAGCAATCGTGCGATAATTGATGTGTCATGTCGGGAACCAATGTCGATAGTTGTTGGCTGGCGAGAGCGAAGTGGCGGGCGTATTCAGGCTGCTCCGACTGAAGTTCTTTCGCAGCATCGGCTGGTTCTTTCAAACTTGTTTGCCGGAAGTGAATATCTTTTCGATATTGAGGGTGTTACTGAGGATGGGCGGCGTTTTGCGGGGCAGGGCGGTTCTTTCAGAACCGTGCCGTTCGGAGATTTGCCAGGTGATCCTGCGACTGTTTCATCTTTTAAAGTCTCTCAGGGAACCTCGGGCACCATTTTGACATGGGGTTATGAAGGTGTTGACCCTTTGCGTGGTTTTAGAGTTTTTCGCGCCCTGAATAATGATGAGCTGAGCCTTTATCAGGACGAAAATACGATATTTGCAGCGCAGAACAGTTTTGTCGATGAAAACGCTGTGCCGGGCAAGGTATATCGTTATGCCATACGGTCGGTAGACCTTGATGGCAATGTTTCGCCTCTCAGCGATGCCATCAGAATCACACCTGCGGGTAAAATTACTGAAAATATCGTCTGGAAAAAAGACTGGAGCCCATTCAACATTGGTGGGGATATGATAGTTCCATCGGGTCTTTCTCTTCAGATCGAACCTGGTTGTGTAATTCGTTTTAATGCTGAAGATAAGGGTAGAACCGGTTATAGTCAGGCCATCTGTGAATTCATTGTTGAGGGCACGTTGCTGGTGGAAGGCACTGAGTCTGAACCGGTTCATTTGATTTCTGCAGCTTCTTTGCCTGGCAAAAGCGACTGGGATGGCATAAGGCTTGTTCCATCATCTGAAAATGCAGAAAGCGTGTTAAGACATGTTGTTATTTCAGGTGCTGATGAAGCCCTGGCGGTATATGATTCATCTGTTGCTATTGCAAATGTCACTACCAGATTTTGTCTGACGGGTGTTTCTTTGCATGGCGCCAGCGGCACCACGATTCTTAACGTCAATGCCAACGATTGTGAAACTGCATTTAAGGCAGAAAACTCAAAATATTGCACTCTTGAAAATTTTGTAGCCGAGAATTGCAATAACGGTATTCTGCTCGAAAGCAATATTGGGTTTTTAGTGAAAAATTTTGAAATAAGAGATGCCCGGCTCGAAGGTCTCAAAGTTGTCGACCGCCTTGCACCGAGGCTTCGCAACGGCTTAATTTCATCATCTGGAACAGGGCTGACTATAGGTGGAGCCTCCGGCGATTTTCAATATCTCACTATTGATGCTTTAAACGGCATTGTGGTAGATGGCGCTGATGTTCCCGTGATCCGCAACTGCATTATTGTTAATCGTCAATTTTCCGGAAGGGGTTCTGGAATACAGGATAAAACCGGCTCACGCAGTTATCCATATAACAATATTTATGGCTTTTTGCAGGCAACACTTGATTGTGACCAGCTGGGTGGGCCGGTTCTCAATCTTGATCCGGTTTTTGTCGGCGGAACAGCAGAATATTATGATTATCACTTGCGCTCAAGTTCTCCTCTGCTGAGCGCTTCCGAAAACGGTGGGCAGACAGGAGCTTATGGCAGCGAAATCTGAAAGTTTTTTTTCAGGCTCAGCCATGTAGTTGCCGATAGTATCTGTAGAAAATGCCACCATTTCGGAGGGAAACGATGCGAAAGCTCTTGGTCAGCCTGCTTTGGGCTGGTTTGATTCTTGCTTCTTCTTCAGAGGCTATGGCGCAAAAATCGTCTGGCAGCCGCGAATTGAATGAAAGAGTAAAGGCCTTGCGCGAGCGATTGCAGGCTTTTCAGACAAAAAATGAACTTAAGCCTTCTGCATTGATCAACGAGGCTGAAGTGGCTGTTAAGGTTGAGACGATCGTAGAAGAGCTTGAGAATAGATCAGACGTGGCTGTAACGGTGCTTTTTCATGACCCGGAAGCGGTTGTGAAAGAAACACCAGTTCATACTGCTTCTATTTCTGCTATCGATGTTCTGGCCTCAAAAAAATCCCTCGAATCTGAAGTCTCTACCGATAAAAAAGAGGTCAGTAACGCTAACTCTAAGCGATACGAAGAACTTCGACGCCGTGTTTACGCAGCGACAAAGAGTGTTTATTCCAGACTTGATGGCAGTCCCCAGATCGCCCGCATTAAGTGACTTTATAGCAAGCGCATAAAGGCTTGCTGTGGCTATTCTTCGGGAGTGTTTTGTTTGAGTTCGTTAAGCCAGAGAGTGGCTGCGACATCGCTTGGAGCTCGCCAGTCACCCCGCGGAGAAAGCGCACCACCAGAGCCGACCTTTGGAGAATCAGGAACACAGCTGCGTTTAAATTGTGACTGGCCATAAAATTTTTTTATAAACACTTCAAGCCAGTGTTTGATGTCTGTAAAAGTATATTTTGTCTGTGAATTACACCATGTACACCAGCTTAAATAAGCCACCTTTGATGGCTTAAACCCGAATCTTGTCAGATAATACAGATTGAAGTCCTGGAGTTCATATGGGCCGGTGAAGTGCTCTGTTACTTGTGACGGGCCATTGACGGCGTCACCGGGAACAAGTTCTGGCGAGATTTCGGTGCTTAGAATTTTTTTAAGAACGGCGCTCGCTTTTTCTCCAAACTCTTCTGTGTCAGCAACGCTTGCGATCAGATAGCGAACAAGAGTTTTGGGAATTGAAGCGTTTACGTTGTAATGCGACATATGATCGCCGACTCCGTAGGTGCACCAGCCAAGCGCAAGCTCACTGAGATCGCCTGTGCCAACAACCATTCCGCCGCACATATTTGCAAGTCTGAACAGGTGAGATGTGCGCTCGCCCGCCTGGACATTTTCGAATGTAACATCGTAGCATTTCTGACCAGATGCAAACGGGTGGTTTAGGTCTTTCAGCATTTGTGTGCATGAAGGTCTTATGTCTATTTCTCTGTCATCGACTTTAAGGGCCTTCATAAGCTCGATAGCGTTCGTGCGTGTTTCTGATGAAGTGGCAAAACCCGGCATGGTGCAGGCTATGATGTTTTTTCGGCTCATTTTGTTTTTTTCCATGGCTTTGCATGCAACAATCAGAGCCAGAGTCGAATCAAGACCACCCGAGATGCCTAACACCAGACGACTCAGCCCAGATGAAGTCAGGCGTGATGAAAGTCCCTGCACCTGAATGTTAAGGGCTTCATTGCAACGCTCTTCACGTTCCCCGATGTTTTGGGGAACATATGGAAATTGTGGTATTTCGCGCATTAAAGGTGTGTTGCTGTCGGTCACAGAGAGTGAGAACTCAACTGTTCTAAACGCTGAAATTTGACTGGCAAACAGATTGGCACAGTCCCCGAAGGTGTTCAGACGCATGCGTTCAAGTATCAGTTTTTCAAGGTCTAGATCTCTTATGCAGATAGAACCAGTTGCGCTAAAACGATCTGTTTCGGCCAGAATGGTGCCGTTTTCGGCAATTATGGCGTGTCCGTCCCAGGCAAGGTCTGTGGTAGACTCCCCCTGGCCGGCGGAGGTATATAGATAACCGCATAAATTACGTCCGGAGGTAGATTTGACCAGCAGTCGTCTGTAGTCTGCCTTGCCGATGACTATGTTGCTGGCTGAAAGATTGCATATCAGCGTTGCGCCAGCGAATGCCGCAAAAGTGGAAGGCGGCACAGGTGCCCACAGATCTTCGCAGATTTCTACCGCTATGGCCGCATGAGGAAATTCTTTGCATTTGAATATGAGTGAAGTCCCTGCCGGTGCAACTATATTGCCAATTTGTATTTCTGTGTTTCTCAATTCAAGACCGCTTGAGAACTGGCGTTTTTCGTAAAACTCGCGATGATTGGGCAGCCATGTTTTAGGTACTACGCCCAGCAGTCGCCCATTATGAATGACCGCAGCACAATTGAATAATTTTCCATCTGTCTGTAGTGGTAAACCTGTGATTATGACGGGGTTCAGACCGGCAGAAGCCTCTGTCATTGCTATGAGGGCTTTTTTTGATTCGTCGAGCAGGCATTGCTGTTGAAAAAGATCCTGAAGAGAATATCCAGTTAAACTCAGTTCAGGAAAAACCACGACGCCAACATTTTCGGCATGACATTTTTTTATGATATCCAGTTGAGTGAGCAGATTCGCCATCGGGGCTGCCAGTGTCACCACCGGGCTTGCCGTTGCGCAGCGAAAGAAACCATGTGTGTACGGGTTAAAAAATGACCTGCTCATGTCTTAATGCTATAGCGTTTCGCCTGCATTGACAAGATAATTAACGCAGATTTGCCTGAGTGTCATTTATCAGGTTTTGTAGACTGGGGGGGACGTATGGCCTTGACGGGCCAGGTTCAGGAAGAGAAAGAGGTTTTTGCCCGAGTTTCATTATCCTGCCAGCTTTTTCCGGATCCATGTTTCCGAGAACCTTGCCAGAATGTCCGGGTTCAACGCCGCTTAAAATATCGTATATGAGCTGGTCATCAGGGACTTCGTCAAATATTCTCGCCAGTGATTTTGACTCCATCTGGGCTGCAATATTGCGTACCTGATCAAGACGGTTTTCCTGTTCCATAAATCGAATAAGGCTTGATTCAATATTAAGGGTTTCTGAGGCCAGCCTTTGTGAGAGTTCGTCTATTGCCACTTTTCTGTTTTCGAGATCGATTTTTCCGTCTTCGAGTTTTTTCTGATCCAATGCGAGTTGTTCTCGCAATTTGCGTAATTCTTCAGACTCTTTCATGTTCTGTTCTTTTTGTGTGCGAATCAGTGCTTTATAAGAGTCTTCAAGGGCTTTGGCGCGGTTTTCCAGATCGCTGCTGCCTTCGGTAATTAAACGATTGTATTTTTCTTGCGCCTGCATTATGAGTTGCTGGTATCTTTCTTCTTCAGGCAGTTGATGAAGCTGAACAAAATCGTAATAGAGAGATAGAGGCCAGCGTTTTTGCAAACTTTCTGGAATTTTGTGTCTGAAAGGGTATAGATCAAGAAAGTCAAGGGTCAGAGCTGACAAAAAAATGGTTACACCGAGAGAAGCGAGAAGAAACAAAAAAGCGATCTGGCTTAGAGCACGAAAAAAAACCGATGGTTGGCGTTGTGGTCTTTCTTTGGGAGGACTTTTAGGAGGTTCTGGTTTTTTTGCCTCCTGGTTCTCGACAGAAGACTGCTCTGAGGGTTTTTCAAGCTTTTGTTCAGAATTCTGTTCAGGATTCTGTTGTTTGGTTTGTTCTTCTTTTTTCTCAGCCATTTATCGCTTTCCTTTTTATTTTTCTGGCTGGTTGAGGCCGGCAAGCATTTGCCCAAGAAGATTCTGCTGTGTGGAAAAATCTGCCTGGTTTCTGGTTTGTTGAATGTTTGCAGGGGTAATGGCATTGGCCATGGCTAAAGGAAGGTTTTGACGATTCAGCATTGTCTGCAGGTCTGCAGAGGATGATAAATTCTTGATTTGTGCAAGCATGGCTTGATCATCTTTATCTGGCAATGAAGCTTCATTTTTTGTCGCTTCATGCATGGCATTGGCAAAAGTCTGGTTTTGTCTGCTGACATGCCGTCTACCCATGCCGCTGAAACTTTTGCTCAGCGCGTCTATGCGTTCAAGCACTCTGTTCATGTTTTCAAGCATGGTCTGCTTCTCCATGATTCTGTTTTTTTCGGTTAGCGTATTCGTCGAGCCTTTTCTGCTCTTTTTTCAGCAGCTCTTTTTTGTAACAGGCTTCGTCGTTTTCACGCATTTTTTCATAGGTTTTACGATTTTTTCTTTTTTCTATGAGCTCTTCAAGTATTTTCTGACGCTGTTTTTCCAGTCTTTCCTGTTCTTCTTCCTGATATTCCCATGAACGTTGCAGACGCATCAGATATGCAGGATACATCTGCAGTTTGAGCATGTTGCCTGCCTGTAAATCGATGATTTTTTGCTCAAGAGCTTCAGCATACTCACTTTTATATTTTTTTATCAAGGCATTTGTTTCTGCAATTTGCCCGTCTTTTTTGGCAAGACGGCCTTTGACTTCATTCTCTTCATGAAGACATATCTGCAATATCTGTTGAAATCTAAAAACGAATGCCAATTTTAGCCGCCCTGAGCAAGGATTTTACGAAGTTCGTTGACGCTGTCATCGAAAGAAACGGTTTCCATGATGCCCTGTTTTATGTAATTCTCTATCAGAGGATGTTTTTGAATTGCTTCATCAACCTTAGGATCTGACCCGGTTTTGTAAGCGCCAAGACTTATGGCGTCAGCATTTTTTGCGTAATTAGCGTATATATTTCTCAATTTACCGGCCATTTCGAAGTGATTTTTATCAGTTATTTCCGGCATCAGTCGAGAAATGCTCGCGAGAATGTCTACAGCAGGATAAATATTCTGGTGTGCCAGTTCCCGGCTTAGAACCAGATGTCCGTCAAGAATACCTCTGACTGCGTCAGCAACAGGCTCATCCATGTCGCCGCCTTCGACAAGTACTGTGTAAATACCTGTGATCGAGCCTTTCTTTGCTGTCCCCGCACGTTCAAGAAGTTTAGGAAGCAACGAAAAAACTGATGGGGTATACCCCCTGGTGGTTGGTGGTTCGCCAACCGCAAGACCTATTTCTCGTTGAGCCAGAGCAAATCTGGTGACCGAGTCCATCATCAGCATGACTTTTTTATCTTTATCTCTAAAATACTCTGCGATTGCCGTAGCGGTAAAAGCCGCTTTAACTCTCACTAGAGCAGGCTGATCAGATGTGGCCACGACAACTATAGAC
>SABV01000353.1 GCA_009928855.1 Erysipelotrichia bacterium
GGTCGCGGTTTTCGGGCGGTCGGCATTTCAGTATGTTGCAGATAAAAACTTCTTCGCGTTTGAATCCGGCGGCAGAGAGCACTTTGTCGAGATGCTGGCCGGCTTTGCCTACAAATGGAACGCCGGTTTTGTCTTCGTCTGCTCCGGGTGCTTCGCCGATAAAAACAAGGCGGGCTTTGTGGTTGCCTGCACCAGGAACCGTCATATGGCGGGTTTTGCATAAATCACATTTTGTGCATTGAGCAATTTCGGCGGCGATTTTTTCGAGAGAGTCATCTATTATCTCTGGAAGTGGTGAAAGGCGGGTTCCGGGGTGTGCTTTATTGGTGCTGATCGCTATTTTTTCGGGGATATTTACGTTTTTGGGAGGAGAGGTGGGGTTGGGTGGTAGTGTGGGTCTATTTGCCGGTTGTGTTGTAAGTATTTCGTTGAGCTGGTTAAAAGAGGTGGTTTCGGTATCTACCGATTCTTGAGCTGCGAGCAAATCGAGTTCTGTTCCGGGTTCGGGTATTGATATCTCTGCTTCATAACAGCCGTCACAGCCTGGCGGAGTCAACAGAGCTATCAGATCTGGAGCCTCAATGGGCAGATCATCAGCTGTTTGTTTTTTTGCCGCCATTTATAGACTCCTGCAGTCTGTCAGGCTTTGCTGCCCTGGCTTTCGATTCGATAGGCCCGGGTGACGCCGATCAGGCGGGCCAGTGATTTCAACAAACTTTCGAGCATGTTTGCGTCACGCACTTCGATTGAGAAATCGAGAAGACCCGTTTTTTGTTTTGTGGTTTTGGCAGTCGCCGAATGAATATTTATGCCTTGATTAGCAATTACGCTGGTGACAGAGTTCAGCATGCCCTTGCGGTCAGTCGTTTCTATTCTGATTTTGGCGAGGTAATCGCCCTCGTTAAGTATCTCATCTGTTATTCCGAGATCCCATCTTACTTCGATAAGTCGGTTTTCGGTGTCATTGCGAAGATTCTGAGCGTTCGGGCAGTCTTTTTTATGGACTGTTACGCCGCGCCCGCGCGTTATATAACCCATGATCTGATCACCGGGTATCGGGTTACAGCAGCGTGACATCTTGATAAGAGCGTCATCCAGGCCGCCGACTATAATTCTGGGCCCTTTGGCGGTTTTTTTGCGATGTTTTTCTTTGCGTGTTGCCTTATTCGGGTGTTTGGGTATTGATCTGGTAACAAGTTCAGGAAACAGTTTGCCGATGACCTGCTGGGCCCTGACTTCACCGGCTCCGATTCCGGCGTAGAGTTCATCTACAGATGGAAAACCCAGTTCTTTTACTTTGGCAGCGAAAGACGATGTTTTAAAAGTTTTTTCGGTTTCGCGGTCTCCGCCGAGTTTTGAGAAAGATTCTGTGAACTCGCGTTCTCCGCTGATAATGTATTCATCACGAAATTCTTTTTTGAGCCATATTCTGATTTTGCGTTTGGCGGTGGCGCTGCCAACGATTTTGAGCCAGTCTCTGCTTGGCCCTTTCTGGTTTTTGCTTGTGAGAATCGATACTATATCGCCGTTTTGAAGACGATATTCGAGGGGAACAATGTGGCCGTTCACTTTTGCGCCAACGCATCTATGGCCGACATCAGTGTGAATAGTGTAGGCAAAGTCAATGGGCGTGCTGCCGTTGGGCAGTTCTATGACCTCTCCTTTGGGCGTAAATACATAAACGTGGTATTCAAAAAGCTCTACCTTAACCGTTTCCATGAATTCGGAGGCGTCTTTTACATCCTGATACCAGTCTATGAGATTGCGCAGCCACGAAAGTTTTTCTTTATAGTCCGGCGCGTTTTCTTTGCCTGCTGATTCTTTGTAGTCCCAGTGGGCAGCGATGCCTTCTTCGGCAATGCGATGCATTTCTTCTGTTCTTATCTGCACTTCGAGTGGTTTGCCATCGAATATGACGGTTGTGTGCAGCGATTGATACATATTGGGCTTAGGAACCGCGATATAGTCTTTAAAGCGCCCCGGGATCGGCTTCCAGTATTTGTGAACCATGCCAAGTGCGGCATAGCAATCTTTTACGGATTCTGTAAGAATGCGGATGCCAAGAAAATCGTAGAGGCCGTCAAGGTCGGTGCTGTATTTGATTGTCTTGTTATATATTGAATAGGCCTGTTTGGGCCGACCGCTGATTTTGGCTTCTATGTGAAACTCTTTAAGATGCTCTGCGACTTGAGCCATTGCATCTTTTAATTTTGCATCGCCTTCAAGGCCTGCGGAATTGAGGAAATCATAAATTTCTTTGGCTTTTTCAGGCTGTATAAAGCGAAACGAGGTTTCTTCGAGTTCAGACTTGATTTTGTTTATGCCGAGTCGATGGGCAAGCGGAGCGTATATCTCGAGGGTTTCACGCGCCACATATTTTTGCTTAACCGGCGGAAGGTATTGGAGGGTTCTGATGTTGTGAAGACGATCGGCCAGTTTTATGAGTATAACGCGCACGTCATTGGTCATGGCAAAAAGCATTTTGCGAAAATTGGCTGCTTGAGCAGCAGTAGCCGAGCTAAAAAACATTTTATTAAGCTTGGTTACGCCTTCTACGAGCAACGCCATGGTTGGCCCGAACATGCTTTCGATATCAGCGGTGGTTGCAGCTGTATCTTCAATGACGTCGTGCAGCAAAGCCGCACAGATAGAGGTAGAATCGAGTTTTAACTCGGAGGCGACGATCAGCGCTACTGATTCCGGGTGTAGAAAATAGGGCTCTCCGGAAGCTCTGAACTGGTCTTTGTGACATTCTGCCGCAAACTTGTAAGCTTTTTCGATACTGTCAAAGTCGGCGTCAGGGTTATATGATTTTACGGCTTCAAAAATCTGTTCGAGGGAAATATGAAATCACCTGCTTTTTAAATTAGGCGAAGCCTGCAATAGCTTCTTCGAGGTTATTGCATACTACGAAATGGTGTGTGAACTGGGTGATAAGAAAAACCCTGCGCATTTTATCGTTGAGATTGATCAGACGCAGGTCGCCTTCTTTGGCTCTGGTTTTTTTGAGGCCATGAACGAGAACTCCCATGCCGGCGGAGCTCATATATTTAAGGCCGATCAGATCTATTACGAGGCGGTAGCAGCCTTGCTCGCAGAGCTGATCTATCTTTTCGCGAAGCTGGTCGGAATTTTCAAATGCGATCTCGCCGTGAACCGATATGACCGTTACTCCGTTTTCATGCTGCTGGCAATCGATGGTAAGACTCATTAAAGCTCCAGAAAAGAGGGTTGAATCTCAAGAATATCACTGAAGGGACGACGGGTCAAGCTGTCTGATCTTCGTCTAAAACAAAACCAGATTCTTTGAGGCACAGGTGATAGCTCAAAGACTCAAGTTCTGTTGTCAGGTCTACGTTGTGAACGTAAACATC
>SABV01000354.1 GCA_009928855.1 Erysipelotrichia bacterium
CGAAAAGAGCAACCCAAAAATGAGCTGCCCAAAAAGCCTGACATACTTGAGCTTATTGAGCTTATTGCTAAAAGGTGTGCAGCGGTGAATAAAAAATTAATCGAAATGATTAAGGAAGAAGATTTGTTAACGACGAACGAACTGATTAAGGAAAAATATGATTTGTTAACGGCGAAAAGAGTCCTCTCAGCCATAAATAAGGAGTTAGAAAATGTTAGAAAAACTGGAATTTGCGAACTTGATTGAGAAGGTAGAAGGCTATTTAGACGGGCGAAGCGACACAATCAGCAACTTGATTGAAATCGCGTTAAAGAATGTCGTTAAAAGGGCCATCGAAACGGGTAAAAAAAGCTCTTTGACAGTTACCCTAGATTTCACCCGATTTGACGACAAGAGGGTGTCGATATCCGGCGATTTAAAAACGAAACTTCCGGAAGGCTCAAAAGAAGCAAGGACATTCTACTTCGACAAAAACGCAGATTTGTCTTTAGATGACTTCGACCAGCCGAAAATGTTCGACAACCAAGGCAACGTTTCACCCCTCAAAAAAGTGTCATAAGGAGAAAAATGTATGTATGTAAATATGGATGAAAAAGAGTATAAAAAACTGCAACTTGAAGAACAGCATCCGGTAATCATTTCGCGGGGCGAAGAATTTCACTTAAGCAGCTACACGAGAACCGGCATTAAACCGTTTATCAGATATGTCTGTAATGTTGATTCTTTTGCTAAAGCTGTCTTAGAAGAAAATAAACGCCTGAATATCGGAATTACAGATAAAAAAGGCTGCATGATGACTGCCGTTTTTACTACCGACGGCGGAATATTCTACACAAACGATATGTTGCGTGACGAACAAAATCAGTGGGTTTTTAAAAGAAGATTTACAACTCTCTGGTCAAAAATAGGAAAACATGACGGTAAAGAAGTAGATCACAGACAACTTTTGGATTTTTTGGAATCAGTTAAGGCTAATGTCATCGGGTTTGAAGATCTGTATCATGCACTCTCTAAGTTGAGAATCTCGAAGCGTGTTCAGTTTTCCAGCAATCCGGTCTACAACGGTGAAGAAGTTTCGGGCGCTTATGAGTTTGGCTATTCGATTGGAACAGGCAGCACAGTTGTTGCTGTCTGCCCGGCAAAAATAAATTTCAAAGGCAGACTCGTTCGCGGATCATCAACAGAATATGAGTTTTCCATGAACTTATCGCCGGAGCCGGATGCAGAAAACGGAAAAATTAACTTTTCGCTGAATATGCCCGGCTACGATTTTGTCTTAGATCAAATTTGTGAAGACGATTACGACAATTTCACTCATCAGATCAAAGACCTGACCGAACTCCTTATATTACGAGACTGGTGAGTTAGAAGGGCCGTAGCTTAACTGGTAAAGCTGCACGGATGTCGGTTCGAATCCGACCGGCCTTTTTGAGGGTAGCTACTCAATTTTAACTTGAGGATAAAAAAATGGCGAGACCAATCAAAGAATCGTTAAGTTATTTCCCATTAGACTCGGATTTCTTCAGTGACCGCAAAATTCGACGGTTGTTGAAGACGTTCGGAGGGAAGGGCGTAACGATTTACATCTATGTGCTGTGCGAAGTTTATCGCCAAAGCGGTTACTTTTTGCAGTATGACAGATTTTACATTCAGGACATATCTGATGCGTTGGGCGAAGGGTTCAATAAGAATCTTGTGTCTGATGTTATAAATTTCGCACTAAACACGGGACTATTTGATAAGAAAGTATTTGATAGCAACTGTGTTTTAACAAGTGCAGGAATTCAAAAAAGATATTTGTCTGCAAAAGAGTCAAGCGCAAAGAGAACATTCAGCGTAAGCGAAATCTTTCCACAATACTGTTGCATCGATGAAACAGAACAGCCGGAAGACTCTGCAGAGTTTTACGGGGAATTGCGGAGTAATACTCCGTTAAACGGGGAAGAACTGGGAAATATTCCGTTAAGCGGAGTAAGTCCACTAAAAGAAAAGGAAATAAAAGAAAAGAAAAGTAAAGAAAAAGAAAACAATGTTTTTGACGTTCAATCGTTTGGTGTCGAACCGGTAAAAATTCCTGACGCTTTCGAACTGCCGGAAAACTTAAAAACATCTTCTTTTACAACTGCATGGGCCGAATGGCTTGAATACAAGAAGCAGCGAAAAGAAAGCTATAAGCCAATCGGGGTAAAACAGCTTTTGAAGAAACTGGCCGACTTCGGCCCGGAAGAAGCTGTCAGAAAACTTGAAACTGCAATGTCCAACAACTGGGCCGGCTGTGTTTTTGATAACCGACCATCTAAAAAAAATGGTCGTGGTGACACAGGCAGTGCTATTTCGTCTCTTTCAGAGCGGCTTAAAAGAATCGAGGCAAACGCATGATAACTCAAGACCGAAAAATCTTCTATTCTGCATTAGCAAAACTTTTCGTAACTTTCCCGAGTCGAACGCCCACAGGGACTCAAGCTGAACAAGACGCAATTTATGAAATGTGGGAAGCTGCGTTTTCTCATATTTCGGCAGCTGAATTTGATCAGGCGGTAAATGCTTTCGTTCTCGAGACAACAACTTTGTTTCCTGATGACAACTTAATCGCGCTGCTCAGAAAGCGTTTAGCACCGCAGATCAATGAGACTTCCGGAGACTGCATCGAGCTTGCTCTTGAAGCTGTGAACCGATTCGGCGGAATCTACGGCAACGCGACAAAAGCGCGGGCCTGGGTCGAATTGCGCAGCCCTATCTGTGCTTCGGTAATCTTCGACAAAGTCGGTTTCTACGAGATTGCAACAGCAACGAATCTTGATGTAATTCGCGGTCAGATCAAGCAAATCTTCAACGAAGAAAAAGAGCGAGCTTTGAGGCTGGGTGTCATTGCCGGAAGTGCAAAAGAGTTTGTTGCCGGGTTACCTGACGCCGACAAAGTTAAATCGCTTATTTCCGGACTCACGAAGAAGATGATCGGAGTAAAAAATGATTGAACACGATCCTTATGTTGAGCACCAAAAAGAGCTTGAGCGGCAGTGGCAAGAACAGGAACGGATTTTTGCGGTCTGTAACGCAAGTTTGAGAGCAGCGCTAATGCAACAGTGTCCGATTTCTGCACCGACTTTAGAAACCTGTCTGAATTGCGGCGATACTCAATGTTTCGACTCTTGGCGAGAACAAAACAGGCTTTGGGGGATAACAGACGAACAAAGTTTGCATGAACTTCGGTTTATGCAAAATACAAAACAGAAAACCAAGTTTGCCGTAACTTTGTCACCAAAGACCAAAGAAGAACCTAATGACGGCAGAAGCTTGTTTGATTTAGCCGCATAGGAGGAGAGCACATGAACGAAGAGTTGATTATGAT
>SABV01000355.1 GCA_009928855.1 Erysipelotrichia bacterium
TTACAGGCAATAAACTCAATGCCACGACAATTGAATGCGATGAAGTTCCGGCAATTATAGATGAATTGCCGGCATTAGCGGTAGCCATGGCATTTGCAAACGGCACTTCTGCGGTTCATGGAGCAAGTGAACTTCGAAATAAAGAAACAGACCGCATAACGAATCTGATCAGCCAGTTCAAAAAGCTGGGAATAAAATGCAGCGAACTTGAAGACGGTTTTATCATTGAAGGACCGGCAATTATAGATCAAAACACACACCTAGACCCTCATGGCGACCATCGCCTGGCAATGGCATTCTCTATTCTTGGCGCAAAAACAAAAAATGGGCTCTTCGTAGAAAATTCTGATTGCATAAAAATTTCTTTTCCGGGATTTTACGACACTTTGAAACAGACCCTTAAGTAGAAAGACAACGCTTCGGCAAGAAAAAAAACAACCAGTTTTTTTTCTTGCATGTTCAAAGAAATTAGTGTACACTTTCGCCCATTAGTTGCCTGTTTATTTCACAGGCAACGATTCTTAAGGAGTCTTTTTCAGGCCTTGCATTCACCACGTCAGACAGGTTTTTGTGAAGTTGTAGCCATCGACGGTCCCGCCGGGGCTGGTAAAAGTACGGTCGCCAGAATGGCCGCCGAAAAGCTTGGATACAGCTATCTCGACACCGGCGCCATGTATCGCGCTGTGACTCTTAAAGCATTGCAGGAAAATATCGATTTTTCTGATGCTCCTGCGTTGCGCTCCTGTGCAGACAAATGTGGATTGAGGTTTGAAACAAGAAAAGACTCATCATTGCCACTTGTTTTTCTTCACCAGAAAGACATTACCAATGACATACGCAAACCAGAAGTATCCAGGAACGTATCAGCCGTTGCGGCAGATCCTGGTGTTCGCGAGAGCATGACTGCGCTGCAACGCGAAATTGGCCAGCATGGCAAATGGGTTGTCGATGGGCGCGACATTGGTTCTGTGGTATTTCCGACTGCCAGAGTCAAGATTTATCTCACCGCCTCAATAGAGGAACGGGCAAACAGACGACTGCATGACCTTCACGAAAAAGGCTTTGACGCTGATCTCGAAAGCCTCAAACAGGAAATTGCAAAGCGTGATGAGTATGACTCGAACAGAGAATGCGCGCCACTAAAGCAGGCAGACGGAGCAGTTTTTTTGGATACAACCGCAATGACTATTGAACAGGTCATTGATCGGATTATCATAATCGTAACTAACACCCGGGACAATAAGATCCCAACGGAGGAACGTATGGACCAAGTCAGCAAGACAAACACACAACAGGAACCAGCCGAAGGCACCATGGAAGAAAATCAGATGACCATGGAGGAAGCCCTTAACGGCGAGTTCCGAACAATCTCCAGGGGAGCAATTGTCACCGGAACCGTTATTGAAAAGAACCAGACCGGCATTTATGTCGATCTCGGCTATAAATCAGACGGTATTGTTCCGATTGATGAATTCGACGGCGAAGAAAGCAAATACAACGTCGGCGACGAAATTAGAGTTTATGTAAAAAAAATCGATGATGGCCATGGTCAGCTCATCCTTTCTTATCGCAGAGCCAAAGAACTTGGTTCATGGGATGAACTTGATGAAGCCTTCAGCAATAAAACCCCGGTTGAAGCTACGATCAAAGAACGCATCAAAGGCGGCTATAACGTAAGTGTAATGGGCGTCAGAGCCTTTTTGCCCCAGAGCCAGCTTTCACATGGCAAAAACGCCAAAGAAAGCATCGGCAAAACTTTTCCGATGGTGGTTACTGAATTTGACCGCCGCCGCAAGAATGTCGTCGTTTCTGAACGCGCCGTTCTTGATAAAGTTCGCGATAAACGCAAAAACGAAATTTTCGACAAATATAAAACCGACGATGTCATCAAGGGCGTTGTTTCAAGAATCGTTGAATACGGCGCATTCATAGACCTCGGCGATGGCGTTGAAGGCCTGATTCATCGCAATGATCTGAGCTGGTCTGTTATTTCTAACCCCCGTGAAGTTGTTCAGCCGGGCGAAGAAATCGAAGCCCGCATTCTGAAGATGGATACCGAAAAAGGCAAAATCAGCCTCGGCCTGAAACAGAAAAAAGACAATCCATGGGAAACCGTTGATACACGCTACAAAGTTGGCCAGAAATATCATGGTAAGGTTAAAAATCTGATGGATTTCGGCGCATTTGTAGAGCTTGAAGAAGGCGTTGAAGGTCTTGTTCATATTTCGGACCTTTCATGGGCCAGAAATATCAAGCACCCGAGCGAAGTCGTTAAATCAGGCGACGAACTTGATATCGTAGTAAAAGAAATCGACAAAGAAAAGAAACGCATTTCTCTCTCATACAAAGAAGTCCTTCCTCATCCGTGGGATCAAGTCACTTCAACATATAAAATTGGCGATGTAGTAACCGGCAAAGTCAACAATATGACTGACTTTGGTGCTTTCATTGAAATTCAGCAGGGTATTGAAGGTCTTTTGCATGTCTCTGACATGGACTGGGTCAAAAAAGTAAATCACCCGAAAGAAATCCTTGAAAAAGGTCAGGAAGTAAAAGTAAAAATTCTGAACATCGACTCAGCCAATCATCGCCTCTCTCTTGGCCTCAAACAAACAACCACTGACCCATGGGAAGCCGTGGAATACCAGTATAGAATTGGCGAACAGGTAACCGGCGTTGTTAAAAACCTTGTTCCTTACGGCGCTTTCATTCAGCTGGAAAACGGTATTGAAGGTCTGCTGCATGTTTCTGAATTTTCATGGCAGAATGATGCCGAAAATCCGGCAAATGCACTTAAAGTTGGCGACCAGATAACCGTAATGGTTTATGAAATCGACAAGAACAAGCAGAAAATTGGCCTTTCACTGCGCCGTCTCCAGGATGACCCCTGGAAAGAAGTTGAACGCAAGTTTAACAAAGACAGTGTTCACCAGGGCAAAGTCTCTGCATTGCTTGAAAATGGCGTTGAAATTGAAGTAACCGAAGGCGTTATCGGTTTTGTTCATATCTCACAGCTCTCACCACAGAGAGTCAGCAGCCCCTCTGAAGTTGTTAAACAGGGCGACACCGTTACCTATAAGGTTCTTGAACTCGATCGCAAGAATCGTCGCATGAAGCTTTCAATCAAGGAAGCTAACATGGACAGCGACGCTAAAGAACTGAAAAAATATCAGGCTGAATCAGAAACAGGCTTTTCCGACACTATCGGCGACCTTCTCAAAGCTCAGCTTGAATCTTTCAAGTCTAAACTCGACCAGTAAATTAAAATTCGTGCTTGACAACAAACGATGCTCCAAGTAAAAATGGGGCATCGTTTTTTTTGTATCATTTTTCACAAACTGAAAAT
>SABV01000356.1 GCA_009928855.1 Erysipelotrichia bacterium
GATAAAGCGTGAGCAGCGGGTGAACTGTTTCAGGCCTGACTTGAGGGCGATTTTTATTGAAGCTTTATTCTCGGCGTCAACGGCATAAATAAGCTGCCGCTTCAGCGAAAACGCCAGGCTGCATGCCTGCTGCAACAACATAGTGCCGAGGCCACGGTTTCGTAGAGATGGTTTAACCTCGATGTACACCTCAACAAAGTTTTTTGTCGAGTGAATTGTCTTGATATAGCCCTGAACCTTTTGCTGCCGAAGCAAATATATGGCAAAGCCTGAATCTGTGGCAGAGTCATCAGACTGGTCCATCTTAATATTCAAGTCAAAGCCCATTGCTGCAGCCTCGTGCGTTAATGCAAAAGAATCGTGATGCTGCGCATCATTTAAAAACCACAGCAGACTGCTGGCCTGGCGGTAATCGTTTGAAAAATGATGTTCTGCGCCCTCAGGTATAAGAAGATAAGACTCGACATCAGGCAATAAATGCAGGCAAGCCAGCGCAATCTCGGGGTTACCAAGCATTCTCGCAATGTTCCAGTCACCGCTGTCTGGTTCTGCCTGCATAAAAAGCCACCCACCCTCAAACCCCGGATCATCGCGAAAAAAAAGAGTCAGTAATTCGGGCGCTGTTTGCAGACGGTGCAGTTCATCAACGAAATATTTTTCGTGGCGGTAGAGAAACTCCTGAAGGTCTGCATCTAAATTCATTTTTTGGGTCTGGGCGGCTTTTGCGACTTTTCATAACGCTTCGGTGCAGGCTGCCCCTTTTGAATATTGTTGCGCCCCTGCATTCGCTCAGAGTGTTTTTTCAATATTCTGATCTCTTTGCCCTGCAGGTCGAGGCCGGTATAAAACATGGCACTGCCGATGCTTCCGGGGGTCGGTGTAAATTCTTGTATCTGCTCATGAGCCAGGTGCAGCTCTTTGATGACCCTGGCCAGAACATGGTCAGCATCAGCCCCACCCGGAAAAGCAGTCATAAGATATGGCACCAGAAATAATTTTTTGCCGGCACGACTGCACGAATCATAAAAGCGGTGCGCAAAAGCGGCGAAATCAGCATTCTCACCCTTGCGCATCAGGCTCAAAACCCGCCGGTCAAAGTGTTCAGGCGCTACCTTGAGCTGCCCCGAAACGTGATTGAATATTATGTATTCAAAAACATCCCATTCATCAGGTCTTATCAGATCATAGCGCAAACCGGAGCCTAAAAACACCTTGCGAACTCCAGGAACGGTGAGAGCGGCCTTAAGGATTTCCTGGAGCGGACGAAGAGTGTTTTTAAGGGCGCCACAAATGGTCGGATATATGCACGTATTCTTGTCGCACCCCCCTGCCCTGCACTCCCAGCCGTACATATTGACAGCCGGGCCGCCGATATCAGGCACCACACCCTTAAAATCAGGATGCCTGGCGAACATGGCGATTTCTTCGAGAATGCTCTGTCTGGTGCGCGAACGAATCTGGCGCCCCTGATGCAGAGAAAGGGCGCAAAAACTGCATGTACCGAGACAACCACGGTGGGACTGCACAGAGAATTGCACGGGCTCAAGCCCCAAAATCGGTGTTTCATAAATAGGGTGCGAACGGCGATTAAAATGCAAGCCGCTCATAAGCTCAGGTTCAAGAGCAAAATCTGCTGCAGATGGCGGAAAACAGATAATATCACCCTTCGGGTGCTGCTGAATGAGAGTCTCGGCACCGGGGCGCACAGATTTATCAAGCACCTGCGAAAGCTGCATAAAAACCTGTTTACTCTGGCGGCACTCTTCGACAGAAGGCAGAATGCGGTGCCGATCGACCAGCCACTCGCGCCAGCTCTCATGCCTGACCCTGACGCAGGTTTGAGGAATACGTGGAACAGAGCCTTCTTCTCTGTTTTTAAACCAGCAGACTACTTTTTCCAGCACCGGCTCGGCCATGCCATAAACAAGAATATCAGCAGGCGCGTCCATGAGAATCGGGTCACGCAGGCGGTCTTCCCAAAAATCGTAATGAACGAATCGCCGCAGAGAGGCTTCGATTCCGCCTATCAACAGGCCGACATTTTTAAAAAGCTGCCTGATTTTTTGCACATATATCTGCAGGGCGCGCTTTGGCCGCAGCCCCGGTTCGCCATCGGGCGAAAGACGGTCGCGTCCTCGTGGCATGCGGCTGGCCGTGTAATTGGCGACCATGCTGTCCATGGCGCCTGGTACAACCGCAAAAAACAGCGATGGCCTTCCCCAGGCAAGAAAATCTTCGTCTTTTGACCAGTCAGGCTGGGCAATGACGGCGACCCGCAGACCGAGGCTCTGCAGCTGGCGACAAATGACCGCTGTCGGAAAAGCGGGATGATCGACATAGGCGTCGCCCGAAACAATGACAACATCATACTCGGCCCTACTTTTGTCGGCAGGCGGCACATACTTACGCCCTCTGAAAGACAAGGCGGGATAATCAAACCATGGCATAAGCGGCCTCCTGAACAGTCACCACGTGGTGACAGGCACCAAAACCTGAAGACAAGAAAATCTTGATTTATCAACCATATACAATGGCGAAACCAGGTATTTGCCATTCAATACCATAGCTGAAGATGAGCCACCATCAAGAAAAATGGCATCGACGACCTTGGCAAACACAGCCTCTTTAACCAGTGAGCGGGCAACCATATGAAAATTAAAGCCGTTATCAAATACGAGCAAATACAAATTTCGGTCACTGTCTTGAGCAATAACTGTTTTGCGACTGTTCTGATCTTCTTTGCGAAACCTGAACCGTTGGCGGTCGTAGGCTTCCATGTGTACATCTTTGCGATCACGCAAAATCCAGCCGCCGCCACCAATAAGATTGTCAATGGCAGAATCAAGAACCGATTGAAACGATATAACATTAAACCACGAACGCTCTTTAAAACCGTTCCTCAGCATTTCAGGCGCTCTTAGAGAAGTTTCGCCAAGATACCAGTATTGCCGCCCCTTTGCTGCTCTAAAAGACGACACAAAACATCTCGAAAGCGCACCGGGGATCTGACGCAATCCGACCGGAATGGTGCCGTCTGATATTACCGGCCCGAGTACGCCCCGTTCAGAATAAAAAGCGCCGTTGACCGCAGCGATAATTTCGTAGCCATCTGCCTTACAACGATTGTAGTTTTCGAGAAGCCCGACATCGTCAGCCCAGGTATGAGCACGTATTTCAAGCTTTCCCTGCACGATCTTTATGCCGCGAAAACCCTTGCCGTCAATTATTTCAAGACCATCAGGAAGACTGCCAAAATCTTTTAACGGAGGCTTAACAGTTACCTGAGTTAAAAATTCTCTGACGCCACCCTTCAGATCTTTGCTGATTTCAAGAGCCTGAGCCTG
>SABV01000357.1 GCA_009928855.1 Erysipelotrichia bacterium
ATTGCCATGTATATAAGAGTAAGAATCATGGCACGCATCGGCGCCGAAGTGGTAGCCGAAATAAAGCGCAAACTCTTCACACATATTCTCGCGCAGGGCATGCGCTTCTTTGATCAGAACCAGACCGGCAAGCTGATAACCCGCAGTGAATCAGATGCAAACCAGCTCAAGTCAATGTTTACTCAGTCATCGGCACAGCTTTTTGCCAGCTGCATGCTGATTATCGGCACTATTATCGTCTTGATGCGTGAAGATTCACGGGTTGGCCTTCTAGCTATGGTGACGCTGCTACTGGTCGGAGTAATACTCTATTTTTATCTTACCTACATTCGTTCGCTTTACACGAAAGTTCGCGAAAAAAACAGTCACCTGACCGGTTACCTGGCAGAATACATTCAGGGAGTGCCGTTAATCAAAGTGCATGGCCGGGAAGCCGACATAATGAACAACATGCGTTCATACAGCCTGGAAAAGGCTAATCTCGAATGCAAAGCCGCATTTATAGAATATACGCTGTTCTCATCGAGTTTTCGTTTTTGTACTGAAATAGGAGTGCTTATGCTGCTGTTCGCATATTGCAGCACTCAGGTTTATGCCGGCACCATGAGCGTCGGAACGCTGGTAATGTTTATTGAACTATTGCGACAGTTCTTCAGGCCTCTTGAGTTTCTCATTGAAGTTATGGCACAGCTACAATCGGCGCTTGCCGCCGGCGTTCGTGTTTTCGATATTCTCGACACCGAACCGGCGGTCAAAGATCTCGGCACCGCGTCGCCCGGGCTAAAACTGAATGAGGCAATAACATTCAACAACGTTTCGTTCGCCTACGACAGCGAAATTGTATTAAAAAACGCCTCGTTCGTAATTCCAAAAGGGCAGCAAATGGCTATTGTAGGGGCTTCTGGTTCAGGTAAAACAACATGCATCAATCTGCTGCTCCGCTTTTACGATGCTACCAGTGGCACCATTACCATTGATGGGCGCGATATTCGCAGTATCAGTCTCAGCGACTGGCGCAAAAATACAGCATTGGTGCTTCAAGAGATATATCTGTTTCCCGGCACAATCATGGAAAATCTTAAGGCATTTCATGCCGACGTGAACGACGAAACAGTGATAAAAGCAGCAAAAGAACTTGGCGCACACGATTTTATCATGCGCCAGAAAAACGGCTACAGCACCATGCTGGCAGAACGCGGCGCCAACCTCTCATACGGAGAGCGGCAACTTCTATCTTACACGCGAGCCATGGTTAAAAACCCCGATCTGCTGATTCTCGACGAAGCCACCTCGTCAGTAGATGTCATCACCGAGCGAGAATTACAAGCAAGTATGGAAAAGCTGATGAAAGGGCGCACTTCAATAGTGATAGCGCATCGCCTGAGCACGATCAAAAAGGCCGATAAAATTCTGGTGTTCGAAAAGGGTCTGTTAATGCAAACCGGCAATCATGAAGCCCTTATGAAACAGCAGGGAATCTATCGCGACCTGGTAAATATTCAGACGGCCGCCCACAATGACGTGTTAACAGAAACGGAAGAAATCTGCGAAGAAGCTCCAGACAGCGAAGGAGCAGTGGCATGAAACACACAATAACCCACAAAGATCTAAGACACAGCCGTTCTTACTATATCCACTGGATCTGGAACGAATATCGGCCGCACTGGCGCATGGTATTGTTTCTGCTGTTTCTCACCATTCTGTCGACTGTCATGGCGGTATTGTTTCCGATGGTGCTCAAACACATCATCGACAGCCTGGTGACGGGTTTAAAAAGCTTTCAGGCCGGAGCAATTACCCTCGAAACAGCGCAGAACGAGCGCAACCGCATGTTGTTCATGCTGCTGGCCATGGGCCTGGGCCCGGTATTTTCGGGCATTTACCCATATTTCAGAGCGCGAATGAACGTAACATTCGAGATGTATTTTCGCGAAAAATTCTTTGCCGAAATACTCTCGAAAGGACATCGATTCTTTCTCAAATTCAGAACCGGAGATCTGGTGACGCGACTTACCGAAGATATCAGAACCAACCCTCCGGGGCTTTCATGGCTCTGCTGTTCTGGTATTTTCAGAGCCATAAACTCGGCCAGCATCATATTTTTCTGTGTGATATCGATGGCACTACTGAGTTGGAAACTGGCACTGTTGGCATGCATTCCGCTTCCGATCATGCTGTTCATATTCATCATGCTCGAAACCAGTTTTGGCAAAAGTTTTAAAGATGCTCAAGAAGGCATGTCAGAAGGCAACGATTTTCTTGAAGCATCTTATTCAGGCATCAAGATCATTTCATCGTTCAATGCCCAACAACCACAACGGGAGCTTTTCGACAAACTGCTGGAAAAGCGTATCAAACAGGAGATGCGCGTTGACAATCTCTGGGGACTTTTCATGGTCTTTTTTGAATTTCTTAACTATGTCGGCGAAATTCTCGTGCTGATTTTTGGTGGCATCATGGTTATTCGCGGCAGCCTGACGCTCGGCACCTATTATGCATTTTTCAGTTATCTCGGCATGATCATTTACCCACTCATGGATATTCCGATGATGCTTGTAACCCTGACGCAGGCATGCGTCTCGATTGACCGCCTCGAAGACCTGCAAACAGCCGACAAGGCGTGGCAAGAACTTGATACTGACGGTAAAACAGAAATTGCAACAATAGACAACATCGCTTTCGACAATGTTTCTTTCAGCCACAGCACGCTCGAAAAGCTCGAAGACGAAACCAGCGACAAAGAACCGTTTGCGTTCAAAAGCCTTAACTTCATTATTAACAGGGGCGAAAAAGTTGCAGTAGTCGGCCAGATAGGCTCAGGCAAAACAACGCTGCTCAACCTTATTTCCGGGGTAATGAAACCTGACGAAGGCACTATCACGATCAATGGGCTGCCGCTTCCAGACATCAGAAAACAATCGTTCAGAGATAAAATAGGCTACATTCAGCAAGAACCGGTGATATTCTCTGAATCTATCAAAACGAACATTGACTTCTGGCGCAATCAGTCAGAAGAACTGATTCAATCCTGTGCCCACATCGCGCAGTTCGACAGGGAAGTAATGGCGTTTCCAGGCGGTTTTACTGAGCCGGTCGGGCAACGCGGCGTCACTCTTTCCGGTGGTCAGCGACAACGGCTCTCGATCGCCAGAGCGCTGGTTGGCAAACCGCAACTGTTGCTTATGGATGACATTACCGCAAGTCTTGACGCAGCCAACGAAAAGAAGCTGTGGGCCGATCTTGAGCATGAATACGGACAAATCACCTGCCTGATTGTGACACATCGTATGGCAACCGCCATGATGGCTGACCGCATTATTGTGCTCAAAGA
>SABV01000358.1 GCA_009928855.1 Erysipelotrichia bacterium
GTCGTAAGAATCCTACCTCGCAGCAGGTCGTTAAAATGGATACCCGCCATATTTTGTTTATCTGCGGCGGAGCTTTTGTCGGCCTGGAAAAAATTATCGAAAAGCGAGTGCGCAAAGGTGCGTTTATCGGTTTTAATAACGATCCGCAACCCAAAGAAAAAGCTGATTACAGCCTTTTTCATGCCGCCGAAGCCGAAGACCTCATGGAATACGGTTTTATTCCTGAATTCATCGGAAGATTGCCGGTTAAAGTGGCTTTAAACGGCCTGGGTAAAGATGAATTTCTGAGAATTCTCAGCGAACCCAAAAATGCTATAGTCAGACAATATGCCAAGCTCTGTGAAATGGATGACTGTGAGCTGGTTTTTGATCGAAGCGGTCTCGAAAAAATTGTTGACATCGCCCTCGAAAAGAAGATCGGTGCCAGAGGTCTGAGAGCCGTATTCGAACGTATTCTACGCAATGATATGTTTCTGCTGCGCGAAAATGCAGCTAAACGCATTCTGGTAACCTCTGATTACGTAACGCGCCAGATGGCATTGCAGGAAGAAAGTTTTATCAGTGAACTCAAGGCGTCGGCAGCCAGAACCGATAGCAGCAATACTGAAAAAATTATAGCCGAAAATGCCGCTCAGCTGGATGCTGCATAGATTTAAGTTAATAAAAAAGCCTGCAAGGTTTTAAACCTTGCAGGCTTTTTTTATGAGAATATCAGTTTGTTTCCATGACCTTGCTTATCGGGCCGGCGTTTATTACTTCAGGGGTTGACTGGGCTGCATACTTTTTGAAGTTATCGTTGAATCTTTTTGCCAGTTCTGTAGCTGTTTTTTCGAATTCAGATGCATTCTGCCAGGTGTTTTTGGGGGTGAGAATTTCGGCCGGAACGCCCGGACATTCTGATGGAACTTCTACGTTAAAGATTGGATCTTTGATAAATTTAACATTGTTAAGACTGCCATCCAGGGCCGCTTTTAACAGTGCTCTGGTGTATTTTATCTTCATGCGACTGCCTTTGCCAAAAGCACCACCGCTCCAGCCTGTGTTTACCAGCCAGAGTTTTGTTCCATGTTTTTTCATGCATTCGCCGAGCATCCTGGCATAGGTGAACGGGTGCAAAACCATGAACGGGGCGCCAAAACACGCAGAAAAAGTTGCGGTAGGCTCGGTTACACCAGCCTCTGTTCCGGCCAGTTTTGCTGTGTAACCAGAGAGAAAGTGGTACATCGCCTGCTCAGGGGTAAGACGTGCAATCGGGGGCAATACGCCAAAAGCGTCGGCTGCCAGAAAGAAAACATTATTAGGGTGGCCGCCGGTGCCTTCCTGGACACAGTTGTCTATGTAGCTGGTCGGGTAGGTAGCTCTGGTGTTTTCGGTGATGGCGTCAGAATCGTAGTTGGGGGTTCTGTTCTGGTCAACTACAACATTTTCAAGAATAGAGCCAAAACGAATAGCGTTGAAAATCTGTGGCTCAGCTTCTTTGCTGAGTTTGATGCATTTGGCGTAGCAGCCGCCTTCGAAGTTAAAGACGCCTTTTTCGTCCCAGCCGTGTTCGTCATCACCAATCAGTCGACGTTCAGGGTCTGCCGAGAGAGTAGTTTTGCCGGTTCCGGAAAGACCGAAAAACAAAGCTGTTTCGCCATTATCGCCGATGTTGGCTGAGCAATGCATCGGAAAAACGCCTTTCTTGGGCATAAGATAATTCATAACAGAAAAGATGCTTTTTTTGATTTCTCCGCCGTAATGACTGCCGCCGATAAGAATGATCTTTTCAGCAAAGTTTGTAAGAATGAAAACTTCAGATTTTAAACCGAATTCTTTGAAGTTTTCCATCGGAATATCGCAGACATTGATAATGGTGAAATCTGGCGTATTTTTAAGTTCTGCCGGGTTTGTGCTGTTGATAAAGAGAGTCGTTGCAAAGAGTGCATGCCACGCTTTCTCTGCTACAAGTTTTACCTGCAGTCGATGATCTTTTGAAGCGCCGGCAAAACCGTCAAATACAAACACATCGCGGTTTTTAAGATAATTTTTAGCGGCTTTAAAAAGTTTATCCCAGTTTTCGGGAGCGAAAGGCATGTTTACGTCGCCCCACCAGACATCCTCTGTGCCGGGAGTTTTAACGATAAATCTGTCTGACGGCGATCGTCCGAACCTGTTGCCATTGTTGCGATCAATCAACAGGGCTCCATTGGCAGCCAGACGTCCTTCTTTTCGTTCCAGGGCGTGTTCTACCAGTTCGGCCGCTGTCAGGTTCGCATATAAATTGTGTGTTTCATTGATTCCAAGATAGTTAAGGCAATTAGCTTGTGACATATTCAGCTCCTTGGCTTTAAAGATGTTTATCCATGGCGTTTTGCTGAGTTTAAACTTTTAATTGAAAATGAGCAAGCAAAATCAGAGTCAATCTTTGGTTGAAATACCTCTATTTTAATGTTATGAATCTGAAAAGAGGTGTGAATATGGGCATCAATGAGCAGGATTTCGAACCGGCTGCAGATAAAAACGAAAATAGCGGCCATCGAAGCCGTATTTATAAGCGTTTTGACGATGCCGGCATTGCGGCTTTTTCTGAGCACGAAACTCTTGAAATGTTGCTTTATTACGTTTTTGCCCGCAAAGATACTAAAAGCCTCGCTAAGCGCCTTTTGCATGAATTTGGCAGTCTCGAAAAGGTTTTTGCGGCGACTTTTGATCAGCTTCGTCAAATTGATGGAATTGGCCCGGCGGCCGCCAGGCTGCTTGTGTTTATGCGTGAGCTGAGTCTGCTTTTGAGTAAGCGCAGGGCATTGGCTGCCGACGTTGTTATTTCTTCGGGCTCAGAGCTGATAAATTATCTTGGCAATGCCATGGAAAACCTTCCAGAAGAACAGCTCAGAGTGATTTTTTTAAACAATGCCAACCGAATAATAAAAGATGAAGTGCTCTCTGATGGCGTAGAAGATCAGACAGCCGTTTATCCGCGAAAAATTATGAAAAGGGCGATGACGCTACATGCCACCGGTGTTATTGTCGTTCATAATCATCCAACCGGGCAGCTGCGACCATCTAACGCTGATCTGGTGATTACAAGATCTCTTGTGGCAGCAGCTGATGCTCTTGCCATTCGCATGCTTGATCATGTAATTGTCGGGCGCGAAGAAAAAGGCTATTTCAGTTTTCGAGAAAACGGGCTGCTTTAGCAGCAGCCCGCAAAAAAAGCTTTGGTTGTGACCGGGTTTTAATCCGATGTGTCCTGAAGTTGTGGTGACGGCTTTTCGCTGTTGTGAATGAAGCCATCGGGTTTGTTGCCGGTTGACAGCAGGTCGCGGATTTTGCCATAGAG
>SABV01000359.1 GCA_009928855.1 Erysipelotrichia bacterium
GGAGATTTTAGCCTGTCTCTCATTTCTAAAAACCCTCACGTATCAGGGAAGGGGCTAGCGTAAGTTTTCAGCCCGTTCGCGTCTCCGTGGGCCGTTTCAGCTTTTCTGCCATGCGCCCAAAACCGGCATATTTCCACGCCAGTGAGATTAAACACTCACCAACCAGCCCCACAGCACACCCACTGGCCTGTTTTGCAAAAACTGCTAAAAAATTACCGTTTTGGCGCATTTTCCCGCCAACCGGCTGTGGGTTACTTGCCTGCTAACCCCCAACCACCCGCACAGCATTTAAACACACTCCGCGCCCCTTCTCGCCGCACCAACTCGGAATCTCGTCTCCAAAACTCTCAGCAGCACCAAACCCCTCAAGTATAAAAAGGGGGCCACGCCCCCCCTCTGGGCTCACCACAGGGGAAACTGTTTAATATCTCTTCCGTAAATCCTTTCCCCGCTGCACCGCCCGTCGAAACTTTTAGATACCGCCCGGTTCGACAAAGTAAAGGCCCCCACCCCAACCGGCTACGCCGGCCGGGTCCCCGCCTTGACTTTGCCGCCCCGGGCCGGTTGGCAAGGGGCATCGACGGGCGGCTCCGCAGGGGAAAAAGGTTTTCGAGCCAGAGTATTTTGCCGTTACGGCAAACCACTGAAAACCCTTTTCAAAGCAAGAAAATGCCTCTTGCAAATGACAATAGATTACATATATTATCAATAGATGACAAATCACTTTTTCCCGGGAGGTTCAGCATGCAGACCATGAACTACAAAGAAGCGGCCAGATACCTGAAAATCACAGAAGGCACTCTGCGCAACTGGGTTTCAAAAGGTCGTTTAAAACCGCACAAAGTCGGCAAACACGTTCTGTTTTTCAAAGAAGAACTCGAAACCTGGATCACCAACCCGGCCCCGGCAGAACCAACCGAGAAGCCGGAAACACACAAGCCAACTCCAACCGCAGTCGAAAAACCCGCACCACTAATGGAATGGACTCCACAATTCAAACTCTCAATTTCCGAGCAGGAAAAAGATCCTTACGCCCTGCTGCAGAATTTTCCCGGTCCGAACGTGAAAATGACACCGGAAAACATGCGCGAACTCGCCAGATACCTGGTTGACGCTGCAACCCTGTGCGAACAGCGCCAATATCGAGGCCTGAAAAATTTCTCGATCTTCCGGGAAAATGAGCGTTTCCGCAGTTCCGTTGTCCTGGTTCCGTTTAATCAGTTCCGCGATCTGCAGACCCTCGCCCTTGCCGCACTCAGATCCGGCGATGTCCTGGCAGCAACCAAAGAAAAATACGTGGTTCAATTTATCCATGAAGGCCTGAAACACCATCTGCCGCTGGTAAATATGCAGTTAAAAAAACAGGGAATGCGCTCGATCAGCTTAAAAAGCCTGAAGAAATAAACTAGGCTGTTCGCCAGGCGGAAGCTGGTTTGATGACAATAAATGACAATAACATAAACACCTAATAAACATTAGTTTACTAATTTTTATTGTCAAACACATCTGTTCTGGTTATAATCATAGTATGAAAACACTCAATGTAAAGCTTGATGACTGGACCCACAAAAACCTCAAAGCCATTGCCGCTTTGAAAGAAACAACCATTTCAGAATTACTGAAAATGTTAGTTGGCAAAGAAATCGAAGAAAACGCCGAAGAATGTGATCTTTGCCGCAAGTTTGGGCATATACCGAACGAAACAACTAAAAAAGCAATGGCTGAAAAAGATGGTAAATCCTTCAAATCGGTAAAAGCTCTCTTGGAAGACCTGCATAGTGATTAACGAAATCATTCGCAAAACCCAGTTTAAGAAAGACTTCAAGCGCATAATCAAGCAGGGTAAAAATCTCAAAGATCTTGAACAAATACTTTCCATGCTGATTGAAGAAAAGCCTGTTCCAGAAAAACATCTAGATCACCCACTGATTGCCGAATACAATGGTTATCGGGAACTGCACATAAAACCAGACTGGCTTCTTATTTACAAAATAGAAGATGACACACTGACTTTAGCAAGAACCGGCTCCCACTCAGAACTTTTTGGCTGATTTCTTTGTTCTGGCCTTTCTTTTCAGCTGTCTAATCCCGATCAGCTTCAAAAGCCTGTAAAAGTAAACTCCGCCCGGCCGATGACAATAAATGACAATCAGTCTTTGCTACTCTTTTACAAAGCCGATTTGTCGTTTTTTCTTCACAACAGGATGAAGCATAGTGTTAATGGTCGCAAAAATAAGCTTTATCTCACCATCTTGGCCTTTCATCTTCTTTTCCAGCTCTCCAACTTTTCTGGCCAGCTCTTCATGAGTCGATAGTAATTTTCTTAGCTTCACAAAAACCCGCATTATCTCAATGTTTACCTTAATGGCGCGATCACTGTGAAGAACTGTAGAAAGCATCGCCACGCCTTGTTCGGTAAATGCAAATGGGTAATATCGACGACCTCCGTATAAACTTGAGGTGCCAATCTGGCACCTCAAGTTCTGAAACTCGCTCTCAGACAATTGAAACATAAAATCACCCGGAAACCTTGCAGCATTTCTTTTGACAGCACGATTCAAAACCTTGGTTTCAACATTGTATAACTCGGCCAGGTCAGCATCGAGCATCACACGCTGGCCACGCATTAATAAGATCTTCTCTTCGATTTTGTCATTGATTGCAATCGCTTTGGTTATCATCGCCCATCTTCCTTACGATTCAATTTAAACTCTGTGGATTGAACACTTTTCACATCATCCGCCAGCCGGCGGCTTTAATCCTTGAAACGGTTCTAAGGCCCGTATAATTCTACAGTCCATGACTTTAATACAACCGCGTAAAATTTCACGCATCCCTGAGCCTTTTCATGTTCCTCAGATCAAATTGGCGGGAAGCTTTGTTATGGTTCGGCGCGTAACATGATCGGGTTAAACAATTCTAGCCAGATGTGACGCCAAAAAGGAACCTTTACAATCTGGCGCGGCTTAGGCTGCCAGACGTTTACACACTGCGGCAATTTTGGCGCGGGCAATCTGGTAGTTAACAAATTGATTTGAATAGCCTGGGCTTCAATCAATTTGTTTTGTTTTTCAACGGTGCCAGCCAGAAGCATGATTGCATTTTGCAGCTCTGTTATTTTATCCAGGACAATATCACTTTGATTAGAATCATGGGGCTGCTGTTTGATCGCTGGGCATGGATGAATGCTTTTTACTTCAACAGCTGCTGCAACTGGAGCAAGCCCAGCTTCAATTGCATTTTTCATAGCATTTAACAAATCTACTGCGTTATCAGGGAAAAACAGTTTCCCATCTTTTTTTATGGTTTCCAGTTCGA
>SABV01000360.1 GCA_009928855.1 Erysipelotrichia bacterium
ATGGCGGCCAGAAATGCAGGGCTGAATATCATGGAGTCTAATCCAGTTGATCTGCTGGCAGCTCTCGACGAATATGAAAGAACCGGAAAAATTGCAGCAGAAAAATATCAGGCTGATCCCAAAAGGCAGGACATTGCAACCGAACCAAAAGCGCCAGCATACAAAGTCGAATCATACCAGGGCGGCTTTCGCGTTCTCGATCCACAGGGTAAACAGTATTCGTGGCATACCAGCAAACAGGCCGCAGACGATAAGGCGGCAGGGTTGAACAGTGGAAAGATCGTGCCGGTAGTCGCGCCAAAGGCTGAGACTAAAGCCGAAACGAAACCGATTGAACCGCAGCAGACAACCAGAATCACCGCCGAAAATGCTGAAATGCTCGCCAATGCTCAGAAGCTGCGAAAGTCAGCCGCGTCTCTACTCGAACAGGCGCAGGCAGATTTGAATAGAGACCGACGGACGAACACTGCCAGACGGGCAAGAATGGCCGCAGGCGCAACAGACGACGCGGCTAACAGGGAAGCGTTTGCCAAAACGATGAACAACCTGGCCGACGCAATGGAGCGCGGCGAAGTCAGATATTTAAAAAATGTTAAATCGCGGCCCGATCTGATACTTTTCAAAAACGAACTGACCGCCGCCCGCCGCCGGTATGCCCGCAAAAACGACCTCACATATGACCAGGAACAAAAGATAGAAACTACAGAAGATATCATTCGCGTCGGCGCAGAATTCAACAGACCGCATCCTTACGGTGACTGGTTTGACCATGCGGCGAGAGAGCTTGAAGCAATCCAGGGAATGAAACCCGCAGCGGCGTATATTGAAAAGCTGGGGCGTGGCAATCGCTCTCGCAACGTTTCGTTGAGTGACGAAGCCATTGGCAAAATTCTTGATATCAAAAAGACCATAGCGAAAAAAGGCATCAAAACGCCGTATCAGTTTGCCAGGATTCTCGAAACCGTTGAAGATTACCAGAAGCTTAGAGCGGCAGGTATAAAATCTGATTTTGACCTGGCTGACGCTCTGATTGAATACCGCAATCTCGAAGCAGGCAAAAAACAGGAATCTCAGCTTGTTAAAGCAGAGCGAGAATTGATCGGTAAAAAATTTGAGGGCTTTGACTTTTTCCCGACACCGCCGGCTCTCGCCGAACGCATGGCGCAGGAACTCGACATCAAGCCTGGGATGAAGGTGCTTGAACCTTCTGCTGGTAAGGGTGATCTGGCCGACGCAGTAAAAGCCACGCAACCTGAAGCTGACGTTAAAGTCATCGAACCTCTCAGCGATCTGCGTGAGATCCTGACAATGAAAAATCACGAAGTCATCGATACAAACTTCGAAAATTTTGAAACAGATCAGAAGTTCGACCGCGTCATAATGAACCCGCCGTTCAGCAAGAATCGCGACATCAGGCACGTCAGAAAAGCTTACGAACTTCTCGCACCTGGTGGCAAAATGATTGCGATTATGGGTAACCATTCTACCTTCGCCAACGATAAAGAATCCGTAGAGTTCCGCGACTGGCTCGATGCTGTCGGCGGCACTTCAGAAAGTCTTGGCCAGGTGTTCGCCGGTAAAGACGCTTTCAGACAGACTGGGGTTAACTCGCAGCTTGTGATAATAGAGAAACCGGCTGGCGTTGACACCTCGTCGTTGTCCTCAACAAAAACTTCTGATACTATTCAGCCAATGGGTGACACAAAAAACGGTGTCGGTCGCACAGAAAAACCCACAGCACCGGAAGCGACCGGGGAACATATATCATACGCTGGGATGATAGATCCCAACGATCTTGCTTACCGGGAAGATCAACAGAATAGAACTCAAGGCGTTTCAGAAGCATTTCCAGAAGGCGTCGGTTATTTTCCTATTGTCACAATACGAGATGGCTCAAAAAGAAAAATATTAGACGGGCATAACCGAGCGTCTGTTGCCAAGCAAAGAGGCGATTTAGTTCCGGTTGTGGATATTTCCGTAAGGGCATATAACTTTCTTAGGGGCAAAGGCTACAGCGATATGGAAATCGCCTTTGCCGCGCTGAAAGAGACCGGGGAGACTGAAGCGGCCGAAGCTCTTAACCAGCAATTTCATGGTTCCAAAATAGAATCAAACGGAACTGACGCGATATATGATCTGAAAGAATACTCAGGCGACTCTTTTAACCAACCAACCGGGCAAGCGAAGCCCGGCGAAGCTGAACTTTCTGGCCAGACTGTTGAAGCTCCCCCAGCCGCGTCTGATCTGGTTAAACCAGAAGAGAAAGATTTTGAATCCGCAACAGATTATCTGAAGGCACTCACAGTGTGGCGGGAAAAAACAGGTAATTTGACCGCAGCCGAAGTCAAGCGACGCGATCGGGCGCTGAGGTATGCCGACCGTGCGGTAAAAACCGGTCAGAAGGCAAGCGGGCTGTTTCGCCAGGCTGACAAAATATCTGAACGCTTTTACATGGGTCAGCCTATTCTGGTAGGGCATCATTCCGAACGTGGCGCAAGAGCTGCCCAAAATAGAATGTGGAACAAGATGGACGCGGCTATAAACGAAGAAAAAAAAGCCGATTATTATAGCCAGAGAGCCGCTTCTGCAGAAAGTAACAAAAGCATTTCCTCAAGTGACGAAGACGCTGTTGTCAAGCTAAAAGCAAAACTAGAATCTCTTAGCATCCAGCAGGATCGCATGAAACA
The DNA here is from genome assembly GCA_009928855.1 of Erysipelotrichia bacterium. Lineage (GTDB taxonomy): Bacteria > Muiribacteriota > Ozemobacteria > Ozemobacterales > Ozemobacteraceae > Rifleibacterium. Next base: position 2,688 of record SABV01000360.1, read on the forward strand.
AGCGAATAAAGTTGTTAAAGCTTCAAAACTTTCTGACTCCGAAAAAATCACTAAGCTTCAGGAACAGGGCTTTTCGGAAGCGCAGGCCAAAAAATTACTTGAAGAAGATTTTGCAGGACGAGTGGGTTTTCCCGACTACGCGCTGCAAAACAATAACTCTGAAATGAGCCGCCTCAAGAAGCGCATTAAAGAGCTTTCGGTTAAACAGTCTCAGCAAACCCAGAAAATAGAATTCGACGGTGGCGAAATCGTTGACAACGTAACCGAAAACAGGCTTCAGATATTTTTTGAATCAAAGCCAGATGAAGTTACCCGCGAAAAATTAAAAAGCAACGGATTTAAATGGGCTCCTTCTACCGGCGCATGGCAAATGCACCGAAGCATTTGGGCCAACCACAAAGCCGAAAGCATAACTGGTGCGAAGATTTCAGCAGCACAACCGATAAAAACAGAAGAACCTATTTATTCTGCAGAATATCTTGTTGCAAAATATACTGCAAAAGCTGTCAAGGCTGGTTATAACCTCCTGCGCAATGGCCTTACCAAGTTCGCCGATTGGGCACGCGCCATGCTGAAGCAGTTCGGCTCCAAGATCGGCAAGCAGTTGCGCTCGATGTATGC
>SABV01000361.1 GCA_009928855.1 Erysipelotrichia bacterium
TTCGGAAAAAGAATGTCTATAAAGTTGATTATTTCTTTTTCGCCCTGATACGCGGCTGCGCCAAGTAATGGCGATAACGCCGCTGCCTCGAGTTCTCGCTGTTTTTCGCTGTATTTGATTTCACCTATTTTGAGCGACGGAAAAGGGTTGCCAAGCACTGTTGGTACTTCGAGGCTTTCTTCGATAAATTCCTTAAAATTATTCATGCCGGCAGAACCGCCGGTCAAAAATATTTTATCGAGTCCTGTTTCGCTTGTTTGAGATATATAGAAGCTGATAGAGAGCTGGATGTGCTGAAATATTTTTTCTACTGTTTCAAAAATTTTTTGCGCGGCAAACTTCTCGACACCCTTTAAATTACCGATTTCATCAGGTGGCATTACCCCCAGCTTGTGCTTCAGTTCTGTAGCTTCGTTGATGTGCCTGAATTTTATTTCCTGGCCGTCCAGCTCGCCACCGGCATAAATAGCATCGGTAATTGTAGAACCGGCCATGCTTACATCGCGAAAAAACTGTATTTTGCCGTTTTTGTAAATCATGATCGAAGTGGTTGAGTGCCCGCAGTGAATTATGGCTACCTTTTTGTCACCCTCTGTGTATGGTGCCATCTGACGGTTTAGGGCCATCTGCAGAGTCTGTGGCAGGGTCAGAATACCTTCATTTGAAAGACCGGCGCCCTTGAAGTTCAGGGTTACATACTCGACGATTTCTTTTTGCAGCGCTGCCACCATTATTTGTGTAAGTGCTTTTTCTTCTCTTATAGTATCGCCCTGAACGTGGTAGCCGAGTACTGCATTGCCCATTGAAAAGGGCATTTGCTTATTTGCCTCTGAGGTAATCGCTTCTGTCAGTTTTTCCTGATCGAATACTGGAGTAATTTCTATGCATCTGATGGTGACTTCGCGGTTTGAAGCAAATGTTATCGCGCGCTTGGTCTGAATTTCGTTGTCGTAGAGCATCTCGGTAACATGAGTTGTAAGAAACTGGCGCAATTCTTTGAGACAGTGTTCTTTGATTTCGTCTTTGCTCATGGTTTCGCGCTGTTCTGGCGACAGTTCGTATTCATACTGAGGTATTGTGAGCTGTGAGACGGTTTTTAAGAGCAGGTTACCGTCGTCGTTTTTCTGAACGTAGGCAAACTTCAGTGAAAACGAGCCAATATCTATCGCAACGAAAGATTCAAAATCGTTAATGCTGGCCATAAACTCTCTATTGTTTAAATGACTGTACTATTTTAATTTAATCTAATTCAGATTCTACTGCAAACAGCTAAAAAGCAAAAGCCGGCAAAAGCCGGCTTTTGTAAAACATGCTTCTGGCAGATAACTGCCTTTTTAAATTTTGTATAAATTATTTAAATTCTTCTCTGAATTTGGCCACAGAGACAAGAATATCATCAGTTTGTTCTTCGTCACCTTTTTCTGCATCGGCAATCTTTGAAAAATTACCATCGGCACCGGGTGACCAGAGATATAGGTTTCTGCCGCTCGCTTCGTATCTAACCTGATTGCCCCATGCGTCAAACATGAAGTCGGCAGGGTTGCCATCCATATACGGGCCTTTCCAGCGCTTGTCATAATTTGTTATGTTGAGATAGATTTCTTGATCCGTTATGTCGACTTTGCTCAGGCAGTTAGTATCATCTGTAATACCTAGAACGCCAGCGCCCGTCGTTACAACGGTGAGAGGCTTGTTGTCTGTGCCATAATTGTTATATGCCCCCTTGGTGTTTTTTAGGTCTACGCCGCTGACAGCTGTTGCTTTGTCATTATACGGAAATCTGCCCACGTCATTCTGAAATGCAATAAGCGCGCTTTTTAGCGTCTGCAGGTTTGACTTGGTCGCTGATGCCCTGCCCTGATCAGTTATTGAGCCGATCATCGGCCCCGCTACTGATGCCAGAACCGCAATTACGATAATGACGACCATTATTTCCATCAGTGTAAAACCAGATCTGCATTTATTCATAAAAATTCCCCCTGAAGTTAGCTAGATGCAATATAGTCAGCAAAACGGCAGTGTCAAGTGTCATTTTAAAAAACAAAAATAAAAGCCCAGTCTTGTTCGCAAAATAATTTCAGAATTCTACAGGCAAGCGCATTGCATTTCAATCTTTTTATTTTACGCTCTGGGTCATTTTGAAGAGAGGCATGAATACAGACAGCGCTATGGTGCCGATTATTATACCCATTCCAACTGTGAGCAACGGTGTGATTGCCGAGGTCAGGCCATCAAGAGCTTCTTTAACTTCGCGCTCGTAGAAGTCAGCGGCCTTGGTCAGCATTACGTCCAGATTCCCGGTATTTTCGCCAACTTCGATCATTTTTTTTACCATTGGCGGAAATATGGTTACCTTAGTCAGCGTGCTTGCGAGAGTATTACCCTGCTGCACTCCTATTGCCATATTTGAAATCATCTCTTCCATGAGCGGATTGCCCATAACCGACCCGGTTATCTGCAAAGCCTGCAAGATAGGAACGCCGGCGCCGAGCAGCGAGCAAAAAGTTCTTGCAAACCTGCTGACCGCAATTTTCTGTGACAGGTCGCCAAGAACCGGTGCCCGCAACGTAAAATGTGCCATGGCTAATTTGCCTGTTTTTGTGTTCAGTCCAAAATAGATGCCGGCCGCGATCGCAGCAGCGCCAAGCGATACCATGATGTAATTCTCGCGCAACGCATCAGATGCAAACATCATCGCCTTGGTTATTGCCGGCAGATCAACCTTCATCTTTTTAAACATTTTTGAAAAGTTTGGAAAAATCTTGACCAGCAGAAAAATAACGCCCAGAAGAGCTAATATCAGCTGGATAACCGGCATAGTCAGAGCGCCTTTGATTTTGCCGCGAATTTCTGCATCGGCTTCGGCAAAGGCTGCCAGGCGGTTTAATACATCGTCAAGCATACCGCCGGCTTCACCGGCTTCACACATGTTGCAGTAAATTTTATCGAATGTGTTCGGATGTTTGCGAATTGATGACGAAAAAGACTGACCTGACTGTAAGTCGCGACCAATTGAGTTGAGTATGTTTTTAAAATATTGATTCTGGGTCTGATCAGCCAGAATCCCAATAGACTCGACCAGCGGGATTGCCGCGCCTACCAGCGTTGATAGCTGAACCGTAAAAACCATCATGTCTTTTTTGGAGACGCTGCCACCAAAGCTGAAGCCGCTGGCAGCCTTCATTTCTTTCGCCTTGACGAGGTAATAGCCTTTGTCTGAAAGTCTTGAGGCCAGTTCCTGCAGGTTGGGGGCTTCGAGCGTTGTTTTGATTACATCGCCCTTTGCATCTTTTACT
>SABV01000056.1 GCA_009928855.1 Erysipelotrichia bacterium
TCAAAAACCTTCATTTAAATTCGAACAAATTTCGCTGTCCATCAGCCTCTGCGATCGGAATATTCGTTTTAAAATTCAGCGGCCTGAGCTCAAATTCATGGTAAAGACTTATCTTAAGAGCCTTGGCCAGCTGCTTTATTTCTTTATCAAGCGCTTCGAGATTTTTGTTGCGCACGACAACAGGGTGCGAAACAAATTCGTAAAGACCGGCGAGAGCAGATCCCGTTGTAACGAGCGCGTTGTCAGCGGTTTCTTCTGCAGCAGCCAGCTGAAAAGCTTCATTCACAATTGCTTTTTCACGGCTGAGACGTGCATGAAATTGCGGGTAATCAACCGCCACCAGATCAAGAGATTTAATCAGTTTTTTTAAAGACTCAGGTTTAACTACCGTTTTTTTGCGTTCGCCAAGGGCAGCAATTTCAAAATTACCCGAACAAAAATGTTCAAAAATCACAGTACCATTCTCATAGACAACCGTAAGCAATAAAATTACCAGCAGAAAACCGAGTAAACGGCGCTCTCCTGCTCTCAATCGCAAAGTATCGATTACATCTTCACGGTGTTTAAAGGCAAATTCTTTTTTTTCATCAGTCATTTTACAAGTAACCTCATAGTAATGGCATAACGACTGCCCTCAGCCAGGACCACCTCAGTCACAATAACAGGCATATCAAGGCTTTCAAGTTCGGCAAGAAATGCGCGCACGCCGGCATAATCAGCGTTAAGCCCCATCATCACCTGATAAGAAGGCACCTTGAGCTTATCGTATTCTTTATTAAAAGTATATCTGACATCTTCGAGCGACACAGAACTCTTGTCGGCAAGAGCGTGCAGGGTATCGATAAAAGATGGCAAAACTGATTCGTCCGGAATCACCTTTTTTAGATCAGCATGAATAAGTTCAAGCTGAGCCAGTTTTTCTTTTTCTTTCTGGTATTTTTCGCGGTTTTTAAGCGCAAGCCCGGCTTTTTTGCTGGCACTTATATATGCGGCAGCATTGGCCTTAAGCGCCTCTTTTTCGGGTTCGATCAAAAAAGAAGGCAGAAAAAAGAGAATTATCAGTAAAATCACCGGAAAAGGCGCCATATCCTTGAGTTTTTTGATTTCATTTGGATTCATTGCGGTAACTCCCCGGTTTCGCCGGCATAGTCAACTTCAAGTGAGAAATTTATGATTTTGCCGCCCTCCACAACCGCTTTGCTGTGCTTTTTCAGATTCGGATTCATAAATACTTTTTCGGCGAACAGCAGGCGCAAAAAATCTGTCAATACGCTCAACCGCATAACTTCGCCCTCCAGGCTCACTCTTACAATTTTATCTGGCTTGATACCGATCCGGCTAAAACGCATTTCATCAGGAGCAAGCTTTTCGAGACGATTTAAAAGATTGCTCCACGAGGTATGAGCAAGACCAGAGATCTTTCTATAATCATAATACGCAAGTTCTTTGCTTTCGAGGTCATCACCGGCAGGGCGCAGTTTAGCAACCGCTTCGCCAAATTTACTGGTTTTAGAGGCCAGCAAAGTCTCTGATTCTTTGTAAAACTGGTTTACAGAAGAAACAGCAAAATAGCTGTAACCCCAGAATAACGCCAGTGCAACAGGAACAGCATAAAGGATAATCAGAGAAGTTTTCAGCATAAAACTGCTGCCTTTTCTGAATACGATAGTCGGCTTAAAATTCAAGAAGTGTTTCATGTTTTCACCTATTTAGCAAGAAGTCCAAGACATGCCGCAAAAACCGGGCCTTGTCGCAGACTTGCCTCGTCAAGTTTTTTGGCCAGCGGAATTTCTTCAAATGGATTAAAAAGAGTACACGAGGTTTCAAAATATTCACTGAGAAAAACCGGCAAGCCTTCGAACATTGTACTACCGCCAGTCATAAAAATCGCAGGCAATCGCGCAATATTAAATTTATCCTGAAAAAATCTGAATGTTACATTGAGTTCACGCAGCCAGTTGCCAAAAACTCTTTCGATTCGCTGACGTTTGTCGAGCAAAGTAATTACATCGCCACGATTGAGAGGAAAAAACTTCTCGTTATGTTTGTTTTTCATCGCATTATCGAGATTTATCGAGTCCAGTTCGCTTATTATCTTCGCAAACTCTTCGCCTGCTACTTCGATGACGCGCTCATACATTAGAGCGCCACGACAATATGCTTTGATAACGGTTGTCTCATGGCCGGCATGCAGGTTTATAACCATCTGATCAAGAGTCTTGTCAGGGAACGACTCTTCAAAAAGATTGAACACCCCGAGTGAAGAAGTATCGAATGCCATCACTTCCATGTGCAACTCTGTGGTAATGCTTGAAAGAATTTCGATCAACTCTTTCTTAACGGCTGCGGCCAAAACTTGAAAATGCCCTTCCGGGCCGTTTATTGCGGGCCCAAGAATCTGAAAATCAACCAGAACTTTCATTCCCTCAGGAATCGGCAAATTTTTTTCGAGCCGCCAGGAAAGGAAATCTGGTGTTTTACGCTCAACTTCAGATAATTCAAGAGTATTGAGATGCAACTTAACCCATCTGTCGGGCAAACCAATAACAAAGCCCTGGCGTGGGTCTTTGACTTTTCTGAGCAAATCGGCAAGCAGCGACCTGAAAAGAGCCAGATCACTTATAAAAGGACCGGTAAAATCGCCGCCAATAAGCCCGTGTGGCAGCTCTATCTGAGAAAGATTTTTAACAATATACCCCTGATGAGCGGGCCCCGGTTCAATTGCTGCGAGTTTTATGCTGCTGGTACCAATATCTATTGCAATAAGTTCGGTATAAAGGTTCATCAGAGCACCCCTTCTTCAAAGGTTACGCGATTCATTTCTTCGAACGTGGTCAAGCCCTTTTCGACTTTCTGCCAACCGGCGCGACGCAGCGGCACCATGCCCTGAGCAATTGCCGCTTTTTTTATTTCAAGAGGCGACTGATGGGTGAGAATCATTTGCTTGATCGCAGGCGAAAGTTCGAGAACCTCGAAAATTCCGGATCTGCCAAGATAGCCGGTATCGTGACAGAATCGACACCCCTTTCCACGCTTGAATTCGACATGTTCATAATGGTGAAAGTCAACGGTAAGATGCTTCATTTCAGCGGTTATCGTATCGTCGTCTGCCACGCAATTTTTACAGTTCAAGCGCATCAAGCGCTGCGACATGATCAGATTGAATGAACTGACAAACTCATAGGGATCTATTTCCATGTTTTCGAGGCGTGAAATTGCGTCAATGACATTATTCGCATGAATTGAGCTAAAAACCAGATGGCCGGTAAGCGCTGCGTTTATGGCTATTTTAGCCGTTTCAGGGTCGCGAATTTCGCCAACCATTATTTTATCGGGGTCCTGACGAACGATTGATCTGAGACCCGAGCTAAAAGTCAGCCCCTTTTTTTCGTTAACGGCAATCTGCACAATATCAGGCAACTGGTATTCAACCGGATCTTCTATGGTTATGAATTTGTCTTTCGGGGTATGAACAAATTTAAGAGCTGAATAAAGCGTAGTCGTTTTGCCAGAACCGGTAGGGCCTGCAACAAGAATCATACCGTATGGTTTTTTAACATTGCGCTTAAAGAGAAGCAGATCATCACCTTCTAGGCCTAGCTTTTGAATATCAAGCCCGAGAGCTGATTTATCGAGAATTCTCAATACCACTGTTTCACCAAAAATAGATGGCAAAACAGATACGCGAAAATCAACATAACGATCATCAATCTTGAGTTTGAAACGACCGTCCTGAGGCACACGTTTTTCGGCAATATCAAGCTGAGCCATTACTTTGAGTCTTGAAATTATGGGAGCGCGCAAACGCGGCTCAACATCAGAAAGAACTTCAAAAAGAACACCATCTATACGGTATTTGACTTTAAGCTGAGACTCGTACACTTCAAAGTGGATATCGCTCGATCTTTTGCGAACGCCTTTAAGAATAATTGCGTCAACCATTCTGATTACAGGCGTTTCATTGCCAAAACCGGTGCCTTTGGCCACAGCAGCAACAGGCGCATCTTCAGCGTCGTCGTCTTCAATCACCACTTCAAGAGGCGGAAAATTCTCAAGATCGCCAAACACAACATTTGAATCGAGACTCGTTTCGATCATAAGGCTGAGGAGTTTTTGAATGGCCATTTTTGAAGCTACCATGGGTATTATAGGCAGGCCAAGCTGTACCTCAAGTTCTTCAATCGAATCGACATTGCCAGGGTCGTGCATAATCAGATATATTTCTTTGGCTGTTTTTTTGTGGGGAATGAAACAAAAACGACGCATCAAAGCAACGTCTATACCGTTAAAAAGCTCATCGTTAACCTCATACTGCGCAAGATCAACGTAGTTGATGCCGAGTTCCAATGATACGGCACGGGCAAATTCTTCTTCTGTTATGATGCGCCGGTCAATCAGTATCTGCCCAATATTTGCAGGCACAGTGCCAAATTCATTAACCATCTGCTGAATATAAGCGAGGGTTATAAATCCCTCTTCTACCAGAATTTCGCAAAGAGTTTTTTTGCGAAAAGTTGCGGCAAAAGCCTTGATAAGAGAAGCATCTGAGATCTCCGCATCGCCTCCAAGGCGCCGTAAAACAGTTTCGACCTGCCCGGCGGATTCCGAAAAAAGTTTTTCGGCTCGGGAACTGTCGATTATTCTCTTTTTTATCAAAAATTCTTTAAAGCTTTCCATCTCAGATTCCAGTCCTAGTTAATTTTAGAAGCAGCGGTCAGCACCGGATAAAGCATGGCCACAACAAGAGTGCCCACGACCAGCGCCATTCCGAGAAACAGAATAGGCTCTATCAGCGCAGTAATAGTATCAGTGAGCTCGGTGATTTCATCATCATAATGATCAGCGAGGTTTTCGAGCATTTCTCCGAGATTGCCTGATTCTTCGCCAACATTGACCACCCGTACCATTATCTGGGGTGTGCCAGGTATTGTTTTGAGAGCCTTGCCAAAACCCATGCCCTTTTCGAGGAGGTCAGGCAGAACAGAAAAACGAGCGGCAATGTTACGGTTTTCGAGGCTGTCAATTACAACATGCAGACTTTCAAGAATAGGAATACCGCCAGCAATCATCGTAGCCATTGTTCTTGAAAACTGGCTGAACGCAAAGTTTTTTTCGAGTTCTTTAATGAGAGGCAGTTTGAGTTTAAAGGTGTCTATTTTATCGCGCCCCTCGGGCTTTCTGGCAAAAGCTACCAGACTGGCAAGCATGAGTACGACCACGCTGAAAATAAGCCAGAAATATTCGCCCAGAAATTCAGAAGTTGTTAAAAGTATCGACGTTATCATCGGCAGCGGAATATCAAGACTTTTAAACAGGCTTGCGAACTCGGGCACAACTGCCACGACCATGTAGATAACCGCAAGTGACGAAACTGTCAGCAGAATAGCGGGGTAGATAAGAGCTGCAATAACTTTGCGCCTGATTGCAATTGAGTTGGTAAAATACTCTGAGAGCCTTTTGAGAATGTTTTCGAGCGCCCCGGCTTTTTCGCCGGCAACAACGGTCTTAATATAGATATCTGGAAAAACATCAGGATGGCGGCCCATAGCGCGACTGAGCGAGACCCCCTCGCCTATGTCAGCATGAATCTGACGCAGAGCGCTGTTCATCGGGGTATCTTCAGCGCCATCAAGAAGAACTTCAATAGCATCCGTGACAGGCATACCAGATTTAAGAAGAGTTCTGATCAGCTTGGTAAATTCGTTGAGTTCCTTTACCGAAGCACCTGAGCTTGCCTTAAAAGCCGCCCGGATCTTATCAATGAAAGAATCTTCGACGGCCTGTTCAGAAAGAATGTAGTACCCCCGGGCGATAAAAGCACGCCGCATTTCTTCTGCCGAACGAGTCTCAAAGACTTCCTCGCTGGTATGACCCTTATCATCAGCATAGCGAACTCTGATTTTCTTCATCGAAATTACCCCAAATAAAACGATCCCAGAACTTCTTCTGTCTTATGAGTTTATGCGATTTTTAAAAAAATCACAAACTTAAAAAACGGAAATTCTGGGATCGCAAGACAACAGTGTACCCTACTCCCTTTCAATGCGAGCTTTTAGTTGATAAAATGCTCGTTCAATTCAGCCTGTTTTTGTGTTAATTCAAGAATCCACTGTTGTTCTGGGTCTATAATCACTTCTTCAACTGCACCAAACCATTCGCGGGCAGCATTTCTATCTTCAAGTCTGCGATAAAGTTCACCAACCAGGTAGGTGACCACCGGCAGATTGTCGGGGTTCGAAATCGTAGACTTTTCGACAGCAAGCCGCAAAAATTTAACTGAAAGCTGCTGTAATTCGATCTCGGCTTTACGATTTTCGATAAGACGGCAGCACCATGAACCACGCAGATAAAGGTTACCGATATGATATGGATTGCGCTTCGTTTCTTCGTAGATTTTTCCGGCGAGAAGAAATTTAAGAGGCTCATCCGGCAGTTTTTTGCTTAAAGGCAGACTCAGAATTTTTTTGATAAATGCCGGCGATACTTTCTTATCGGGAGAAATCTCGTTGGCATAGTCTTCAGGATAGCCGCAATATCTGCACTCCGGGCACTGTACAAGAAAATATGGCAGCGGATTTTCACCAATGTAATGGGGCAAAAAATCTGAATCCTGGCCCTGGTGAGTAATCGAAGTCACAGTCCTGGCCTCGAATATAGCGCCACAGGCCGGGCACGTAAAACCACTGAGTTTAAATGATGTTACCAATTTACATGTCTCCTGACTGTGGTCAGAATATACCCGGTCATCCGGGCCTGTCAATGCCATTTACTCAACCAGCGTTGCAATTCTTCCAAGTGAGTTTACTGGCCAGAACTTTACTTCAGCACGCCCTTTCACAAGGTCTCTATCGAGGAGTCCCCAGGAACGACTGTCGTGAGAATTATTGCGATTATCACCCATAACACAAATCTTGCCAGCCGGTATTTTTTGCGGACCATATGTACCAAACACATACTCTTTAACAAATGGCTCCGGCATCATTTTTCCATTTCTGTATAAATAACCGTCTTTAATTTCGATCATATCGCCTGGAACGCCCACAACCCTTTTGATGAAGTCTTTTCCTGGTTCGAGAGGGTAAGAAAACACCACAACTTCGCCTACCGTTGGCTCTTTGACCAGATAGACCATCTTGTTGACAATGATTTTCTCCCGCGAATGCAGTTCAGGCTCCATGCAGGCTCCTTCTATTACGAAGCCCTGTACAACATACGTCTGCAGAAACAAAAAAAACACCAACGCTCTTACAAAATCTTTACACCAGTCCCTTAGCCCATGTACGAGTCTTTTCATAGACCAACTCCATTTCGGTCTTTTATTTATTGTTAAGACCTATTCGGAAGAGTTGGTTTGTTTTTTTACGATAAATTTATTTTTTTTAAATAAGAACTGTACATAGCTCAGCCATTTTCGGTTTTCTTTTTTGGAAGGAAGCGCATGCCACGCCCGTCGCTATGCGGTTGTTCCATGGGCGGGATATTGCCTTCTGGTCTTACAAGAAGGTCCTCCAGAGGAATTTCCTCGTCTTGAAGGCGCCACTGACTGTACAGAGAATCAATCTGTTCTCTTGACTTCGAAGCGTCATATATGCCGGCATTCTGTCGCTGACGCTGAACCTCATACATGGTTACAGCCGCAGCCACAGAGACATTCAAACTCTGAACAAAACCATACATCGGCAGAAAAATATTGACGTCGGCAGCTTCAACAGTTTCTTCGGAGCAACCTCTGTGCTCGTTTCCAAAAACTATAACCCAGGGGGTTGTCCAATCTATGGTTCTGAAGTCGACGGCATCACGCCCCATGTGGGTAGCGGCAATTTTGTACCCCTGACGGCGAAATTTTGCCAGTTCAGGTTGAAGGTTGTCAACTACGGTTAAGTTCACCCAGCGCTCTGAGCCCTTTGAAACTTCAGGATTAACGGTATCAGGCTTCTTATAGTCAGGCACCCAGACAACTCGGTCGATGCCGGTTGCATCGGCTGTTCTCAGAACTGCCGAGAGATTATGCTGATCGTGTACACAGTCGAGAGCGATGACCATATCGAGTTGTCTCTGATGCAGAGCCTTTGAAATTCTGTAAAGTCTTCTGTCGGTGGGCATGGGTATTTTTTCAGCCTTTCTTGCGTTCAATTGTTGCAATTGTTTCTACAAATCCTGATTTGATATTGATACTGGCAATATTGAGGTTTAACCACGTCTTAGTGGCATCAAATACGGGGTTGATACGAGAGAATATGCTGTTAACAGCATTTCTTGGCATTGGCGAGCCATTTAACAGCAAGCGGTCACAGCGAAAAACTACTTTTTTAGGGTCAACCAATTGTGTACTACCCTTGAGGTTAAATTCAACGACAAAAACCCCTTTTTTAACACGGCCCTTCAGGCTGGCAACTTCATCGTCAAGCTTTAGCCGCAGTCTGCTCAAGGCGCTGGCTTTGGCGAACAAATCGAATACCTTAAGAATATCACGCTGCGACACTTCAGTTTTTACATTTATGCGATCACCGGCAAGAAACCTCAATCGGCCATTTTTAAGTTCGTCCAGATCAATACGGCAATCGGGAAAATCAAAAACAACCCTTTCGATGGTAAGGTTATAATAGAGAACATTGGTACATATAACCTTGATATTTCTGAAGTCTGCAGGAATCTCGCAGGCTTCAGCCTCAACAATTATCTTGGACGGGCGAGGAGTTATCTTGCCAATCATTGAAATCTCGGCAGTATTATAGCCCAGCAGCTGAAAAATCTCACAGGCCTTAAACTCTTCAGGCTCGCTGAAAGCCTTCCAGAAGGCTGTTTCAAGGCCTCGCTGCAGATCAAATGTTACAGCCTGGGCGCCAGCAAATGACGGAAACAACAAGACTACAAAAAGGCAAAAAATACTAATCGTCTTTTTCATTGTTTGCTTCCTTTAACGCAGAAATAATGATATTCGCCGTTTTTACCGAGATTTGACAACGCAGTTTGAGGTCTTCAGGAGTTGCGCGGGCAACATTAGCCATCGAACCGTATTCCCACAGAATCTTGCGCAAGGTTGCCGGGCCAACCCCTGGCAGATTCAGAAGCGAAGAGCGCATTACCCGTCGGTTGTGAGTTTTTTTCTGAAAACTGTTAGCGAAGCGATGTGCTTCGTTTCGCAGCTTGATGATCATTTTCATTCCGGCGCTCGAAAAGGGAAGTTTCACCTCACTCCCATCTAATTCTACCAATATTTCATCTCTTTTGGCTAATCCAAGCACAGAAACATCGACATCAAGCAGTTCAAGTTCTCGGCAGGCAGCACGAACCTGCGTGATTCCACCATCAACGATGTACAAATCAGGTAATGCGGCATGCTCCCTGATCAGCCTTGAAAAACGTCGCCGTGTAACTTCGGCAATCGATGCCGGGTCGTCGCCGCCATGAGCAGTCTTGATATGATAAAGCCTGTATTCACCCTTTCTGGGGCGCCCGTTATTAAAAACAACCAGTGAAGCAACCGGATCAGTGCCCTGAATATGCGAAATATCGACACATTCAATTCTTATGGGTGCAATCTTCAGCCCCAGACGGCTCTGCAGATCTATAACAGCCTCTTCGACGCGGTCATGACCAGCCGACTTCATATTACGCATCACTTCGAGGGCGTTATTGTCAGCCATAGCCAACAATTGCTGAAATTGGCCCTTCAGGGGAATATGAAACGAAACCTTGCGACCTGAGCGGGCATTCAGCATCTGCAGAAGCGAATCAAGACCATCAGGCTCAATCGAACAGTAGATAACAGACGGAATAATATTTGCGTCATAAAATCTATTGATGACCGTGTTTAACAATTCACCGGCCGAAGAATCGGGTTCGCACTCGACATCTATTATACGGTTGCCAAGCATTTTTCCGCCCCTGATAAAAAAGACCGAAAAAACAGTGCGATCATTGGCCGTACACATGCCCCAGAAATCAAGATCTACGGGCTTTAAAAATTCGACTTTCTGATTTTCAAAGAACCTGACCAGAGCGGTCAAAGTATCTCTGACTTCTGCAGCTTCTTCGTATCTGAACTCTTCGGCTAGAGATTTAAGCTGTTTTTCGAGACCGCTGAAATCCGGAGCAGCGCGACCAGCAAGAACATCGACCGCCCGGCCAACCGAAACGGCGTATTCCTCAGGCGAAACCTGCCCCTGGCAGACTCCCTGGCAGATACCGAGATGATATTTGAGGCATGGGCGACACCTGCCATCTGAAGTGATAGCTTTTTTAGAGGTACAGAGTCTGAAATTTCGCGAAAGCAGGTCAACAATGCGGGTCAGGTCATATTCATTCGGAAAAGGCCCAAAATAAAGGTTGCCGTCTCGAAACGAAACCTTGCGAACTTTTTCGAGCCTCGGAAACCTCTCTTTCATTGTTGCCCTGATATAAGGGTGGGTTTTGCTGTCTTTGAGCAACACGTTATAACGCGGGCGCTGCTTTTTAATGAGATTATTCTCAAGTATCAGAGCTTCAACCTCATTACCGGTAACGATAAACTCTATGTCTTCAACAAGAGAAACCATCACCGAAGTTCTGATGTTTTCATGATGTCTGTTAAAATAAGAATTCACGCGCTTTTTAAGCGAACGGGACTTGCCAATATAGATAATTTCGCCCGATTTGCTCTTCATCAGGTAAACGCCCGGCCGCGCCGGCATCAAAGCCAGAATTTTTGCGAGTTTTTCTTTTTGCATCAGGGAAAAGTCGTATCAGGTCAGTCGGTAACAGGCAGACTTGCAGTGGCGATGCCTTGCGAGGATGAAGCAATATCGCCGGTGGCGCTGGCCGGTTCAAGTGACACGTTTAAGGTGTCTGAAGCTAGAGCTGCAGATGCTGAGGCCGTTGAAGAAGGCGAAGGAGCCGGCAGAACCGATTCAACCGTCAAAAAGCGCAGATCCTTGTTAAAACCAGAAGTGGCAAATTTACCAGAAACAGTTACAAAGCCTTCCAGCGCATCTTCGGCACGCACTTCTTGAAGAAGCCGAATACTGGATTTCAATGGTATCCGCTGCCCATCATCAGTCTGGAGCACCCATCGATACAGGTGGCGACGACGACCGAGCGGCTGTCGTTCAGGCACTATTCTGCCAACAATTTTTACGAGCTGTTCCAGTTCAGACTGCTCATCTACAGGCTCGCCTCTTACCATCAGCGACGGCTCCATAGCCGGCACTTTTTCGTAGAGGTTTATAGCTTCAGAAGCCATTACCGGTATTTCTTCGCGAAGAGGTTCAGAAAGACTGGCCAGCTCAGAAGCCCCTTCTTCTGGAATTTCTTCAATGATATTTTCAGAAACAACTTCACTGTCGAGAAAAGTTTGACCTGATTTTTCAGAAATTTCCGCCAGAATTTCTTCTGAAGTTTTATAGGCCGCCGATGCTGTTGTTGAAGACGCCGGCGATTCGGTAATTTCGTCAACAGCTTCTTCTGAAGGGTCCCAGAGAGGCTCAGCCACCAGCGCCCTGTCAGATTCTTCAAACGACTTTTCAGAGACAACGGCATCGTTAATATCAGATTTCGCAGGCTGCACATCAATATCGGCTCCCAAAAGGGCAAACACAAAAAAGACAGGTAGCAACACAGCAGCCAAAAGAGAGCGCAGCAGGGCTGAATGCAATTTCATCAGGTTCTCCTTGTTTTTATCAGAAATCAATTTTATCATTATTCTCCCGTCTCTTCCAGAGATAACCTGCCGGTTATCAACATAAAAATAACAGCTCAGGAGTCAGCAATGCATAATCTCGAAACCCTCGCCCGAGGAGCAGTCGAAGTCGCGACCCAGGCCGCCGAATTAATCAGCCAAAGTTTTGAAAAAAGCCACCAGATAATCCACAAAGGCGCCGTTGACCTCGTAACCGAGGTAGACACAGCATCTGAGCAGCTTATAAAAAAAGAATTGCACGCCCGCTTTCCGAAGATCAGATTTCATGGCGAGGAAAATGGTGGCGATGACTGGCGCACAGGCGAAGTCTGGGTGGTAGACCCGCTCGACGGCACCACAAATTTTGCAAACCGCCTCGGGCACTTTGCCGTTTCCATAGCGCTCTGCAATAATGGCACTCCCATTGCCGGCGCAATAGTCAACCCGATCAATCACGAGACTTACCACTGCTGGCTTGGAGGCGGAGCATTCTTAAACGGCGCACCGATAAAAACAGGCAATCAGAGCAGCCTGAACGATACGCTCGCGGTAACCGGGTTTCCGTATAACCGCCGCGAAAACCTTGATGTGATCATGGAAAGACTAAAGATCATGCTGATGCATGTGCAATGCGTGCGCCGTCTTGGCTCAGCCGCTCTCGACCTGTGTCACATCGCCCGCGGGGTTTTCGGTGTATACTGGGAAACCAACCTCAAGCCCTGGGATATAGCAGCCGGCAGTTTGCTGGTAACAGAAGCTGGCGGGCGCGTTTCGCGTCTGGATGGTTCACAGATGCAGCTCGACAGTCTCGAATTACTCGCCACGAACGGCATTCTGCATCAAAATGTCATCGATCTGCTCGCTCCGACAATTTAAAGAACAAACTCAGGATTCAATCCTGGGCTTGTTCTGCATCCAACGAGGCTGACCAGTTGTTTCGAGAACATTGAGCCAGAACATGCTTTCGGGATCGATAAATTTGCGGTTTCTGATGGCAATATCGATCGGCACGTAAGTAAAGCTGTTGTTCCAGATACCGACAACCATACCGGTTTTGCCCGTCATGCCAGCGTGAACGGCATTTTGCGCAAGCTGGTTACAATAAATACTGTCAGACGGAATAGCGCATGAACTACGGATTATATAACTGGGATCAATGTATTTGACCGTTACCGGCACACCGGTTTTCTTGAAATATTTTGAAATTCCATCGCGCAGATAAACCCCGATATCACCGAATTTTCGGTTGCCCGAAGCATCTTTTTCGTCGAGTGCGCACAATTGATCGCCAACACCTTCAGCAACAACAACAACCGCGTGATTTTTCCGTTTAATTCTGTCAAGAAGATGCTCGTAGAAACCATTTGGACCTTCAAGATCAAATGGGATCTCTGGAACCAGACAGAAGTTAACATCTTGCGAGGCAATCGAAGCATTAGCAGTGATAAGGCCAGACTGGCGCCCCATAAGCTTAACAAGACCAACACAATTTTGATAGCCCTTTGCTTCGACATGTGCGGTTCTTATCGAATCGACGGCGTGAGTAAAAGCTGTTTCAAAGCCAAAGGTTTTTTCGATATAACCGATATCATTATCGATGGTTTTTGGAATACCAACCACAGCAATAGGCAGACCACGCTTATTGATCTCGTCGGTTATTTCTTTGGCCCCCTTAAGAGTGCCATCACCACCGATACAGAACAAGATATTTATGTTAAAATCCATGAGACGGTCAACCATCTTGCCAACATCCTGATGCCCGCGCGAAGAACCAAGAATTGTGCCGCCTTTTTCATGAATTTCAGAGACGATATCAGGGTCGAGTATCATCGGCTGCAGGCCTGATTCTTTTATCATGCCAAGATAACCGTAGCGAAAGCCATAAATGCTCTTAACCTGATACCAAAAAGAGAGCTGCATGACGATTCCACGTATAACGTCGTTGATGCCAGGGCAAAGGCCGCCACACGTAACAATAGCGGCACGGGTTTTAGCCGGATCAAAAAATATCTTTTCTCTGGGGCCTGCTTTTTCGAATGCAAGCGGTTCGCGACCAGCTGCAATTTCTTCTTTTATGCGGCACAGACTGTTATCGTAGAGAATCTTTTCGTATTCGTTGACATAGTTGGTAAGGTAATCACCATCTATTTTTGAAAGCTTCAAGGGAGAATCAAATTCAGGTTTTCCGAGTGTCTGAATTAAAAAATCGTTTTGACTGATATCCATCCTGGCCCCCTAAATTTGTTATGTTCAAAGTTACTATTACTCTGGTATATTTAACAGGAAGCCAGGTGAAAGTCGAGAAGTTTTGCCTTGAACATTTATTATGCCATTCCTTCGGGTAGCCAGACGAACATCGAGGAGCAGGATATCGCTCTTCGTCTGATACAATCGCTTTCAGCCATGCCTTATCATACGGGGTGTTTTACCATAGATACCCCGCAACCATTCGAAACCGTTAAAAACACCCCATCTCTGATACACGCATTTCATGCAGCCAAGACTGGTCTTCAGTGCCAGAAACTCTCAGAGATCAATCGACTGCCCCTCGTAATAACCTGCACCGGCCTTGACGTCTACATAGACATGTTTAACACCGGCCTGCACGGTCAGTTACAAGAAGTCCTCGAATCTGCCCGAAAAATCATTGTTCCATTTGATCACATCGGCAAATTCATAAAATTGAGATTGCAGATAAAAAACGAAATTGAAACCATTGCGCCGGGCATAGCACCTCTTGCAGGCAATCTTGAGTTTTCCCGGGAACACTTTGGCCTTGCCTCTGACGAACGCCTGATTCTTCTCGAATCCGGAATTCTGCCTTCTAAAAACACCCTGTTCGCAATCAACCAGCTCAGCAGAATTATAAAAGATTACCCATCGCTGCGTCTGGTCATCATCTCGACTCCATCAGACATAGCTTATCATGAAAAAGTGCTTGCCATAGCATCAGAGCATAGCTGGGTAAAAATTATCGGGCGACCTGCTCCCGAAGAACTTGTCTCTCTTTACAAACATGCAGAGGTATTTGTAAACGTATCGCACGCTGAGGGTTATAACCCATGCCTGCTACAGGCGATGCAGGTCGGGTTGCCGGTTCTGGCCGCAGACATTTATGGGAATCACGCATTGATCAGAAATGAGGCTCTTTTTAACGACACCGGCAATGGCTGGCTTTATTTTACTTCGCCAGCCCCTGTGAGCTTCGAAAAGATTCATGACAGCGAAGACTTTATAGAAAAACTGCGTTTTATTCTAGACAACCCTGAAAAAGCCCAGGAAGTCGGCAAACGTGCGGCCGCAACTATTCAAAAAAGCTTCAGTATCGAAAAAGAAGTGTATCTGCACATGCAGCTATATAAAAATATTCTGAAATAACGCCTTTTCAGGCTGCTTGCTGCTGAACTTCTGCACTGTTGTCACTTCTCACTTCAAAAGAAGAAAATAAAGTTTTCAACTTAAGAAGGGTAGCAGACTGCAACCATGGGCCGACGACAGGCGGCAGAGTCTGATCTACAGAGTTACCGTGCTTAAACTTCTGCAGAGCATAGCGGCTTATTTTTCGCTCTACAAGCCATCCAGCCATTGCAAGAATATCAGAATCCCGCAAAAACTGCGGATGAACCGTAGTGCGAAATTCGTGCTGCACTCCTGAAGACACGATCATATCAACTACTTTTGTAAAACCGGCTTCATCGACAGAATGCCCCGTAAGCTCTTTATAACGGTTAAAGGGGGCCTTAAAATCAACAGCAACAAATTTAACGAGCCTCTGTTCAAGGATTTTTTCGAGAGTTTCAGGGTAAAAACCGTTGGTATGCAAGGCAATATCAAAACCCAGTTCTCGAACCTGACTCATGGCGTCTATAATACCACTCTGCAGGCATGGCTCACCACCGCTGAAAACTACACCTTCTATGAATCCCTGGCGGTCTTTTAAAAAGTCTATGATCGAAGACCAGTTAATAGTTTCGCGCGCGATAGACGGCAAAAGGGTGCAATTATAGCAGAATCTGCAACGCAGGTTACACCCCTGCAAAAACAGAACTGTAGCCAGGTGCCCCGGAAAATCTATCAGGGTAAGGGGCTGAATGCCCCCTACCCTGACTATGTCATGTTCAGAAGTCATTGTATTCAGATTACTTCCCTGACGAGATCCTGTGATTTAAGCATTACTCTGTCGCTGTATTCACTCTTTTTGCCGGCATTGAACTGCGATACCGGCCTGAAATAACCCATTACGCGTGTCCAGACTTCGCAAGCCTGGCGCGATTCTTCTGGCAAAGTTATATTTTCGGCGGCGAGTTCACGGCCCTCTGTCTGTGCTTCAGCCATGAGTCTGGCGGTTTCTTTATTGTCACAAGTCGGGCAGAATTGATGTTCGCCGGCAATATAACCATCTTTAGGACAGATGCTGAATGTGGGCGTAATGGTCACGTAGGGCAGTCGGAACTGACTGAGAGTCTTTTTAACCAGACGCTTACAAGATTCAGAATCAGGAATACGCTCGCCAACATAGAGATGAAGAACAGTTCCGCCGGTGTATTTTGTCTGTAATTTTTCCTGGTGGCGCATAATATCAAAGAGATCACCGGTGTAGTCAACAGGAAGCTGGGTTGAGTTTGTGTAATAGGCTGCCTGGGGGGTTCCGGCCTGAATAATCTCTGGGAACCTTTTTCGGTCTTCGCGGGCAAATCTGTGCGTTGCACCTTCTGCGGGGGTTGCTTCGAGATTGTAGAGATGACCGGTTTCGACCTGATACTGCACTATTTTTTCGCGCATGAAGTCAAGTATTCTGGTGGCCAGCTCAATGCCTTCGGGCGCTGCAATATCATACGCATCGCCAGAGAAATTGCGAACACACTCATTCATGCCGTTTATGCCAATGGTAGAAAAATGATTACG